>JAQBUE010000290.1 GCA_027624045.1 Acidobacteriota bacterium | reverse complement strand
TGAGCCCGGCTGCCAGGGGAACGTTCTACTTTGCTCAATCAGGGGATCTTTCTAAATTGCGTTGACAGGATGGCCAAGCCTTGAATGTGAGCACGTGGCACCCTCCGGGTAGGAGATATCTCGGCCTGCGGCCGGCACCACCCGATCTCGCCCGGCAACGAATGCACGAAAGCGCACAAGCCCGCGTCATACGGTGCGAGGGGCGCATGTTATTCTTGAACTTATGATGTGGTCCCGGCGGTTTCGATGGGGGCTTGGAGTGCTCGGCGGGTTGGTGTGCGCGGTGGGAGGTTTGGTTGCCCAGCGCACCTACCGCGACGTTCCGTATCCCCCGGAAATGGCGGCGATCGAATCGCCAGCCGATGGCGACAAGCCGGGAGAGTTTCAGTTCGCCCGGCTGGCCTACTCGGATCCATATGGGATGCGGATCGAAGGCGACCGGCCCTGGATGATCGACTCGCCGGCGGCGGAACGGCACTTTCTGCAGGGCTTGCGGCGGCTCTCGAATATTGACGCACAGTCGAAGGAAGCGTACGTGCACGCCGCCTCGGAGGAGTTATTCGAGTATCCCTGGATCTACGTCGTCGAACCAGGGCATTGGGCGCTGACGGATGAAGAGGTCGATGGACTACGGGAATACTTGCTGCGTGGCGGGTTCGTTGTCTTCGATGACTTCCATGGCACCTACGAATGGGCGATGTTCCTGCGCGGGATGCAGAAAATCTTCCCGAACCGGCCTGTTGTTGATATCGATCCCAAGGATGAAGTCTTCCACGTCCTCTATGATTTGGTGCCGGACGAGCAGATTCCTGGCGTCCAAATGCTTTACACGGGCCGCGTCTACGAAAATGACGGCGTCAAACCCCATTGGCGCGGGGTGTATGACGACGATGGGCGGCTGATGATGCTCATCAACCACAACATGGATCTCGGCGACGCCTGGGAACATGCCGACTGGCCACACTACCCGGAACGCTACACCGCCATGGCGTATCGGCTGGGAATCAATTACGTCGTTTACTCGATGACGCACTGACGAAGCACGTGTTTCGTGGCGGTGGTTTCGTGGCTGTAGTTTCGTGGCTGTTGCTTCGTGTGCCGCAATCAGTCACGCCCCCTACCCGCTGATCGGGATTTCGTGGTACTCCAGGGCCCACTCCCTCATATAACGGACTTGGCTGGGCTGGATTCGGTAGATGAGGAGTTCAGGATTGTCGATGGAGCCAAGAAACTGCCTCATCAGCGGGTTGGCGTCCCAGATTTGCTGCTTGAGTGAGGGGTCGGCCAGGACCTCAGCCGTCCCAGTAATACGCACCTGGTCGTGGTCTTCGTCGAGATAGCAGAGTTCGACCTTCGAGTTCGCTTCGATTTCAGCCGTTTTGCCGTAGCGCTGCAAGGATGCGACGTAGACGGTAAAGCCGTCAGTCCGAACAGGTGAGACGGGGCGCAGGCGGGGCTGTTCGCCATCAACGGTGGCGAGCATGGGGAACTTTGCTTTCGCAACTACGTTGGCGGCGAGTTCGGGCAGGCGGGAAGGGTCGAGCGGAGCAGGCTGCGGCTTCATGCCGGACAGTCTAACGCTGTTCGGCTGGATCCTGTGCCGCGTCGCGCCCCGCCGAAGCAGCGGAGGCTTGCGAGTAGCTATTCAGAGAGCGGAGACTCAAGCAGCAGTGTTCGGAATCGTTCGCGCTGCTGGTCGTTGAGGATTTTCTCGATGCGCTCACGCCCCTCGGAGCGAAGGGCCTGGATGCGAGAAACCATGTCGGCTTCCTGCATGATGCACTCGTCGAGAACGCTGTGGACCTGCGAGTACTGCTGGTCGTCAAGCTTCAACTCGTCTCTCAAATGTTCAACAGCGGCGCTGGGATCGCTTGCCGGGTTGAGGCCGCCGATATCTTCAGGAAGCGACGGTACGGCTGCCTGGTAGACTCGCAGCCCGACGCCTCCCGCGGCTACGCCACACAGGAAAACGACGAACAAGACTCCACATATCTTGCCCTTATAAAATTCAACATGAGATGTGGACATGGCAGTTCTCTTTACTTGGCGGCCAACATCACGCTCAGCATGGAATCCCGGTTTTCATCGAGATCCGGCCCTAAACGAACTTTGTACTCAGGCGTCGGAGGGCGGGTGAGGATGTGCTCTGCTACGTGCGGATTGCGCGAGTCGGGCGAGCTGGAAACCACGATATAAGATCCCAGCAAGGCCAGCCACATCAGAGAAGCAAACGCCAACCGGCGCAACAGGAAGGGCTCAAGGAAAACCATCCAGAATGGCACGCCGCGCTCATCGTCCACCTGCCGCATGACCCGGCCGTAGAAACCGGGCGCGGGATGAAACGACATTTCATCGCCGTCTTCGACGCGCAACTCTCGCAAGAGCTCGGCCGATTCTTCAAACCGCGCCAACTCTTCGGTTGCTTTCGGATGCTTGGCCAAGTAGGACTCGAACTCGCCCTTCCGTTCACCGGCCAGCATACCCGCAAGGTGGTCTTCGAGATTCTCCTTCATCAGATCATCCATGTAACAGTCCCCAACCCCGCTTATCAAGCGGCCCTTACGCCCTTACTGTACCGAACTTCGCCGCGGCCTTCACCAGCTTTTGACGCGCCCGGAATAACTTCACCTTGATCGTATTTTCGTTGAGCCCGGTCATCTCGGCCAGCTCGTCGATCGTGAGCCCTTCGACTTCCTTCTGGATCAGCAACACCCGTTCCTCTTCGGAAACCTTGGAGAGGATCTTCATCAGGTAGTCGCGCTTCTCCGTCTTGACGTCGATAGGCGCACGCGTTTCGGCAGCGAGGCTCGAGTTCTCCATCGTTCGCTCATCGTCTACTCCCATGTCACTCTCGTAGACGAGCTTACGGACCTTCTGCTTGCGCAGGTAGTCGTAGCACTCGTTCACAGTGATCTTGTACATCCACGTGATGAGCGAGGAACGGAAATCGAAGCCTTTGATCGAAAAGTAGATTTTCGAGAACACTTGTTGCGCGATGTCCTCGGCGTCGTTTCGATTCCGGACGATGCGGTAGATGATCGAGAACACCTTCGACTGATGTCGTTCGACGATCAGTCGAAAAGCATCCTCGTCACCAGCTTGGCAACGGCGGACGACTTCTGCTTCGGGGCTATCTTTGAAAGCCACTTTCGATTCGGCACTCCGAGCCCCAAGAGCGGCGCCGATCGGTAGCGTGGCGGTAGCAGCGGCCATACACTTCCTTGGACGCAGCCCTATCGAGGCCGGTTTCAATCAATAAGAAAACTCTTTGTCGGTCACACTCTTCGCCCAGGCCCTTGCGCGGAAGGAGATGGCAGCGAGGCGTTTGACCCTTGGAAACGATTGATTATAGAATACTTACCGCCTGCCCATCGAAGACGATCCAGGTCCTCATGAAAAAGCGGCGCGGGCGACGGTCCTTGTGGCCGCTTTTTGGGATCTGGCTCTTTCTCTCTGCTCTGTTCTACAATCCCTGCATGGATCGTTCCACTTCCGATTTTCCATCGCGTTCCCCTTCGCATTCGCTGACGCGTCGTGAGTTCGGCGGTATTGTGACCGCCGGCGCCATGGCAATAGGCGCCGGCTGCGGTTCCGAACCTCCGGCAGCTGAATCCGCCGAGGCGAAGCCGCTCAAGATCGTAGACCCGCACGTCCACGTCTGGGTGAACGATCCAGCCTATCCGTGGCCGCAGGAGAACAAGAACCCGCCCGCCGAGGACGCCAGCGCCGAAATGTTGCTTGACCTGATGAAGGCCCACGGCGTGGCGAACACGGTCATCGTTCATCCCATGCACTATCGCTGGGATTGCCGCTACGTGGGCGACGTAGTGAAAAAGTACCCGAAGATGTTTCAGGGCGTTTGCCGCGTCAACCCGGAGGCAGCCGACGCGGCGGATGAGCTTTCGAAATGGACCGAGGAATGGGGCTTCAAGGGAGTGAGATTAAGTCCCTCGGAGTCAGCGGCGGGTGACTGGATCACGAACAACGAGTTGATGGACCCGATCTGGGAGCGCGCGGAGAAGCTGCGGGTCCCAATGCTGATTCTGACGAAGACCGCGCGCCTGCCTGCCGTCCAAAAGCATATCGACAAGCACCCGGACCTTAATGTGGTCATTGATCACATGGCCGATTGCAGCCCAACCGATCCACCGGAGGAACTTGGCAAACTCCTGGCGCTCGCGGAGTTCCCGAGAGTGTATTGCAAGATTTCCCACACCTGGAGCATCTCGAAAGAAAGCTACCCCTTCCGCGATACATGGGACCAGGTGAAGAAGGTTTATGACGCCTTCGGCCCAAACCGCATCATGTGGGGCACGGACTGGCCGGTGTCGAAGCCGAAGATCGAGTACGGCAAGACGCTGGCGCTTGTCCGCGATGAGATGGACTTTTTCAACGACGAGGATAAGGACTGGATTCTGAGCAAGACCATCGAGCGGCTATGGCCCTTCCCGGAGTCCGCGTAGCCCGCCGCACACGGTTTCCCGGCTCTGCGTCCGGCCCGCGTTGGACTGTGCCGTGTTCTCCTTGGTCAACGCGCTTCCCTCCACAGCCTCCGCCTCGGGTTGCCCCTGTTGCGGCCTGCCCTCGTTGTTCG
>JAQBUE010000289.1 GCA_027624045.1 Acidobacteriota bacterium | reverse complement strand
GCCGCATGCGCCGCAAACCGCGCTTGATCACCGCCTTCTGGAAGCAGTCTTCTCTTTGCTTTGATTGACTGTATATTATGCGGGACTCAGTAGGTTAATATACCGAGTGCCTCAATGGGACTCCTTAAGGAGTCTGAGGCTGTCGTTCCTAAGCTATTTCCTATCATACACTTCCCGAGCGCTGTCTGCGCGGCCGAGGCCCTTGCTCTTACTCCTTGGCACGGCATCGTCTAGGGTATCCTTTCGAAGAACAGAGCAGTACCATCGTCATAACGCAGGCGCCAGTCCCGGTCTGTTTTCATGGCCGCGGCAAGCGACCACGACACGGGAATCAGCGCGCTGTCGAAGCGGTATTTATCGAGCACTTGCTTCCATCCCCAGTGCGCCCCCAACAGATTGACGTAGTCATCGCGCACGGCAGGGTCATAGAAATCGCTGCGGCCATCAATGAAAACGGAAATGCTGGGATAGAAGCGGTAGATCAGATAGTCGCCCCACTGGTCGGTGCTGAGCACCCGCCGGCCCTGCAGGCGTTCGCCCAGGGTGTCACATGCCAAGGCGGGGAACTGCATCCTCGGGAATTCGGCCGTCCAGTTGGTCTGGCCGCTGCGTGCATTGAGAATCAAGCCCATGGCGATCATGCCGCTGATCCCAAGCCAGCTAATGATGAAAGGCCCTCTCTCTGCGGACGAGCCGCCGCTGTAGTCGCGCGCCATCTCGCGAATCGCCTCCAGCCAAGAGTTGCCGCGGTCGGCGTACTCCTCGAAGAGCACCGTCAGCTCGCGGGTTACCAGCGGAACGGCGATGATCATGAACAACGGCATATGTCGAACCGATGTCAGCGAGGCGTGCGCCCAGGCAAGCAGCAGCAGCGCCGAGGTCAGCTGCTTGCGCCACAGCATGCGAGCGGCAAGCAAAGTCCCCAGTACCAAGAATACCTCAAAAACGAGCATACTTTCACCACGAAAATTCGGTGACTGAAACTCTTGCACGTTGTTCAGAATAAAGTCCGAACCGAGATAACTAAAGATATGAAGGTGTAGCTCGTAAGTATATGGATTAACGATGGTTCCAGCTGTACACAACGTAAGCAATAGGCCGTATCGCTTGAGTGCGCTCGGCAACCTCCACGACCAGTTCTCCTGTGCTTCGTGGCGCGCCCAAAGCTCCTCGGCTGTGCCCCCGAAGGCGTAGATCGCCAAAGTTACGAGCAGGGCTACGAACCCGCCGTGCAGGTTTGTCCATACGATCGCCAGCGGTACGAGCCAATAGACCCGCCGGCTCGGTTCGCGGCGGTCCGCCTCAAGCAGCCACACGGTCAAAATCAGCAATCCCCAGGTGTACATGTGGGGCCGCGAGAGCCAGTGCAGCGTTGAGGCTGAGCAGGCCAGGAACATTCCCAGCAGCGCCAACAGGATGTTCACATTCAGCCACATCATGTAGCGAAACAGGGCGGCCGCCGTGGCCGCGATGACGATTCCGCCCAGTAAGGAGACGCCCTTGAGTCCCGCGACTTGATGAACGAGCGCGAAGATGACGTCCGCGAGCCATTCCCAGGCAAACCACGTACGGCCCTCCATCGTGAACGCGAACAAGTCGTGGCGCGGAAAATCGCCTGTGGCCAGGATGTGTTCGCCGGTGCGGATGTGCCAACCCGTATCGCCATCGCTTAGCAGCGAGGTTGCGCCGGCGGCCCCAAAAAATAGCCAGGCCAGCATCGTGACGAAGATCCAGTCGGCAAGCGAGGGTTTCAGCCAGCCAGCCAGGGCGAACCCGCTGCGGTTCCACCGACCGGTTCCGCCGGTCCACAAGCCCGCGGCAAGTGGCGCACGAGCAATCTGTTCCCTAGCTTGAGGGCGTGGTCGCATCAGCATCGAGATATCCCCGGCGCATTTTCCGGCCTGAGCGGGAAGGCACCGGAACCCTCTCAGTATTTCCGTGCCGGGGTTGACGGAACCAAGACGCCGCTCTGATTTCGGAACGGCCTCTCCTGAGAAGGTGTCTGTCGTTGGTAATATTCTCCCCCGAGTTGGCGTGATAGTCAATAAGTACCTTGGTCTTAAAGAAACGGGACTCAGGTACTACGACTACAGTGTCTATGGTCATATGCAAAAGGTAGTGGGCTCGCGACGCGCCTGTGGCTGTTCCGCGACCGCTGCCTGAATGCGCTTTCCCGAAAGTGAAGAGCGCTGAAGATCATCGCCGCTAGGGCCGGGCGCCGCGGGCGAGAATGCCGGCGGAGACCAGCCCTAACACGAACTTCAGCATGTCGAGAGAGGTGTAGGTGTGATGTAGTCGCCAGAAGGGGGCGTCTTCCGGTGGAGTCGGGTCACGAGGAATGAAATCGAGGATGCGGCCCAGCCGGATCGTCTCCGGGACGACGTAGAACTGCAGGGCGGCCACGATCAGGAGCATCAATCCGACGAGCACCAACAGGGTGCGGCCTGTGTCCGCTCGCCACGCGAGAGCAAAAGCGATCAGGGCGATAGGGATCTGCACGAGTCCCCAGCCATCGAAGAAGAGGCGATTAACTTCGGACGCCTGATGGCGGGTCGCAAGGCGAACGGCCTCGGCGTCGAGCGGCGCCGTAATCTGCTCAAAGCCGCTGGCGGGCGTTTCCTGCAGGGCGCGGGCGACGGCGAAGTTGCGGGTAGCCACGAACCACATAAAGACTGAGGCGCCGCACCACACGCCGAGGATGAAAAGCAGGGTACTTCGTTGTACAGGGGATGTCATCACAGTGGCTACAATCATGGCATGAACGCGCCATCAGCGGCGTCCGCGGTGCATGTCGGGCGGGTCTTCGAGGCCTCGCTGTTGTTGCTGGTCTCGGTCGGCTTCGCAACTGTGGCGCTGGCAGGGCGTGTGGATGCGATATCGGCCGGCGTCTTCATGACGGCCCTCGTTTTCCGGTTGCTCGTCATGTTCGGCGTTGTTCGCGTGAAGGTGCCGCGGGCGTTGGCCTCGCTGCTGCTGGTGCTCTACCTGGGCTACTACTGTTGGCAGGTGTTCGGCGGCGGCCGCGGCTCGTTGGAAAACTTCATCCCGGCGACGATGCAGATGTTGTTCTTCTTTACGGCGCTGAAGCTGGTGATCGCCGATAAGGGCCGGGACTATTTCTATCTGGGTCTTCTGGCGTTTCTGCACATGCTGATGGCCTCCATGTTCGCCGGAAGCGTGATCTACCTCGGGTTCTTGATCGTGTTCCTCATTTTGGCGATCTTGACGTACACCAGTTTCGAGTTGCTGAAAGGATACATGTCGGGTGCACCAGTCGCCGAGGATTTCGGCGGGCGCAAGACACGGCGGATGGGCCGCCGGCTGACGTTGCTCGCTGTAATGTTGGGGGCGGGCGTGCTGACGCTGAGCGCCGGGCTGTTCTTGATCCTGCCACGCACGCCGGGTCGGTCGTCATTCCGGGGTCTAGCGGGAGATTTCCGAGTGGGGTTTGCGGACGAGATCAACCTCGGCGCGACGGGCGGAACCTTGACGCTGGACACGAGTCCCGTGATGCATGTGCGGTCGTTCAACGGCGGCAATCTCGACAACCTGCGGTGGCGCGGCATCGGCATGGCCCACTTTAGCGGGACACGCTGGTCGAACCCGCGGCAGACGAAGTTCGTGATGGAGCCGGAGACAGGCGTGGCGGCGTTGGCCGGTGAACGCCGCCGGGCCCCGCGAGGCAGAGCGATTGACTATTCGGTCACGATGCAGCCGTTGCGCGTGAAAGCGATCTTCCTTGCCGGGCTCACCGAGCATATCCAAATCGAGAGTGACGCGTTCCGGCGGGTTGAAGTCGACGACATGGACTCGCTGCTGGTGCATTCGGATGACCTTCAACCGCTACGCTATCGCGCCCGCGGTTGGGTCTCGGACCGCGACTCCTTCGAAGCGGCGTCTGTTGTGGAACTGTTTACGCAAGATTTCGCGGACAAGTATTTGCAGTTGCCCAAAGTGGATCCTCGGGTGCCTACGCTGGCGCGACAGATTGTCGGTTCGCGGCAATTGCCTTTCGAGAAGGCTAAAGCCATCGAGGAGTATTTGCTCCGACGCTACGGCTACAGCCTAGAGCTTCCGGGCGAGCGGGTGGATGATCCTCTGGCGCACTTTCTGTTCGAACGCGGGCAGGGGCACTGCGAATACTTTGCTTCGGCGATGGCGGTGATGCTCCGGAGCGAAGGAATACCGGCCCGTATCGCGGCGGGATTCTATGGCGGCGTGTACAATCCGCTGAGCGGACTGCAGGTGATTCGCGCCGCTGACGCGCACAGCTGGGTTGAGGCTTATATCGAACGATACGGCTGGCTGACGTTTGATCCGACTCCGCCTGTGAGCGATGTGGCGGGTGGGTGGATGACGTCGTGGCTGGTATGGGACGCACTGGAATCGTCGTGGACAAACTGGGTGCTCGACTTCGACATGAAGAGTCAGTTGGAACTAGCTCAAGCCGTGCAGACGAAGACGCAGGCGGCGGCGTGGAACTTCGTTGCGGTGTCGGCGAAGATCGCATCGTGGATGGAGGGCGTTGAGAGCATGGCGAGCGGCCTGCCAGTATCGCCGGGGGACCTGCCGTGGGTTTTGATGGCTGGCGCGTTGGGCGCGGGCGC
>JAQBUE010000288.1 GCA_027624045.1 Acidobacteriota bacterium | reverse complement strand
CACTCCCCCAACTGGTCTATTTTTACTCCGCCGAAGTGGTCTAATTTCTCTCCGCCCTTGACACTGCATCGGCGGCCGCGGCTCGAAATCGACCCAGTGCTGGGCACGTGGCGCGCCGGGCTCGACCTCTTCCACAATGGCCTGCCGGAAAACACAGTCCGGGTCCATGATCAGGACGCTCCCCTCGGGCCGTTCGAGTTTGAGCCAGTTTTGCAAAGCGAACAAACGCTCAAAGGCCACATAGCCGCCTGTGCGGCTGCTTGGAGCGGCGATACGAATGACCCGGGCGTAGCGATGTACGGGGAGCTTGGTGTCTTCGGGGCAGGTGACGAGCCGAATCAACTCGCCCGGCTGGCCGGCGCGCTTCCAGGTATATTCAAGCAGCTCGCACTGCCAGTTAACGTACTCGTTGACATCGGTACAGACCACGGAATAGATCATGGGGCAGTTGCTTTCGCGGTCACTTTCGACGATGTTTCGAGCGGGAGGCGCCGGGCCGTCTGCAGCCCAATGCGGACGCGCGAATATTGGCACCACACCCAGGCCTGCCACAAAGGATAGGTCCCCAGCATCCATGGGCATTTGAGTAAGAGCATGGCGGCACGAGGCCAACTCGATGGGTTGGGAGCTTGCACTACGTCACGCCAAAAATACCGGTTCAGCTTGGCATGAGGTGCCCAGATCAGTTCTTGGCGAAGTCTCCTAAGAAGCGGAAATGACTTAGTTGCAACCCCGGCCTCTCGTGCCTCCGCCTGCCATTGCTCGTAAAAGGATTGGCACGCGTCGCTGCCCCAGGGTTTCCAGCCGCCGACGAAGTGAATGATCTTTGGGTTCGCGAATGCCTGCCTCAGCTCGGCGAGCGAATACTGTGAAACATCCCAACAGAAAAGCATGTGAGGCAACTCATGAAAATTCCACCCGGGGGGCAGTACCTTCCAGCGGCCCGCGAGCACGCAGTTCAAGGCGTCCTGGTCACGCCCAAGCAGGCGCGAACCATACTTCCACAAGAGCGCCGAAGCCTTTTGGCCGACCTGATGCTCACGCCAACGCCGCAGATCGATCAGCAGAACGCCCGCGTTGAAGTAAGGAGCCCCGCTCTCAAACGGAACGCTAGCCTGTCGCAGCCGCGGACTATGCAGCAGGTCAGAGTAGGCGTCCGGAATCGCCTGCAGTACATGGCCCTCAAACGGGGAGTTCCAAAGCTCCACGAGGTTGCCCGCCACCAGGATGTCGGCGTCCAGAAAGATGACTCGCTGCACGTAGTCAGGGAGTACGTCCGCGAGGAACAAACGATAGTAGGCGGTGATGTCGCCGTCGCGGATGATTCCGGGCCAGAAATGACGGGGGACGCTCAGGTCGAGAGTCGTCCACTCTAAACGAACCGGAAGCGTTTCTAGGGCCGCCCGCAGCCATTGCTTTGATTCGGGTGAGATCTGGTACCCGATCGCAAAAACGTGCAGGCTCCAGCCAGGCGAAAGACGCCGGCCGGCCGACCAAAGCGCCACGAGCAGGGGCTCGATGTAGGAATCGTCGATCGCGGCGGTCACGACGATCGTCCTGCCGTCATGTGTTGGGGCTGTCATCGAGCAACGTATCGTGGTAGCGGATCCTGGACTCGGAGATGAACCTTGCATCAAGCCAGGCCTGACGACCAGCGCAGCTCCCAAGCGCTCAGGTCAATTTTCGAATGAATACCAGGCCCCGCGTGCGGAAGTGACCGGGCTCGCACGCGGTCCGCGCCTGCGAGGTGAGATCTCGATCCAAAACGAAACCACAAGTGAGCATTCTCGCGACCCAATACGACTCGGGCTGACAATTCACATGGTGCCAGCCGGGTTGTCCTGGAATTGCGTGCGTGAGCATCAAGAAGTTGCGTCCCGCCCTATCGAATGTCGTGAGAAAGTTCGAGCAGTAACGCTCTTCAACGTGTTCGACGAACTCGCAGGACCAAACCAGATCGAAGCACCGATCGGGTGCGTACGGTCCGTTAACGTAGTCGTGAACGACGTGGGTTTCGGGGATCACGCTCCTGCGAAACGCCTCGATGCTTCCATCGATTCCGGCAACATCACAACCCATCTCGCGAAAGAACCTAGCGCAATGCCCCTCGCCGCAACCGACATCGAGCACCGAACGCACGCCTAACGTCTCGTAGGCCCATTTCCAAAGCCTCGGGCTCCACGTCGCTGGGTCGCCATGTTCCCGATGAAGGCCCGAACGGGTCGGTTCGGCCTTGGCCGGTATGTATCCGCCGAGATGGTGCTCGCTGGTATTGATGTCGAGGTTCCGCGCTAGATCGGCTTGGCTTTCGTCGCTCATTCCGAATGGCCGCGGCTCCGCTTCGTTTGGCGGCGCTGCGCCTTCGGCGACCACTGGGTGCGTTTGTATGACGCCTCTCGTATGCGAACCCATCCCCAGGGCCGGCCGTTGGTCGAACTTGTAGTGGCTGTAGGGGCCGTCTTGATCGACGTAATGTAAGAACACCTGAGCGAGTTCCTCGCTCTCGAACCGCTCTCTCCAGTGCTCGCATTCGATGCCGCGATAGAGCAGCGCATCGCCAGGGGCCAATTCGACGGCTTGCGTGCCCTGAGGGCCGCTAATCCACAAAGGCCACGGCGTCTCAAGCGACGGCCCAAGATTGACGCTAACGCTGATTTCACACGACGGCCGGTCACGGTGATGGTGCAGCGTGTTGCCCCGCCGATAAAGCCGGAAAAACGAATAGGTAGGATACAGCCTGAGGCCACAGAACTCCTCGACGCGAGGCTGAACACCTTTGAGAACGTACTCCATCAGCGGGTCCGCAAAGTCTTCGAGCGATCCACCAAGGCCTTGGCTGCCGGCCTCGGGAATATTCCCGGCTGCTGCTCTGCGTTGAAGATGGCCGTACATCATCGTCGCCAGACCGTCTTCGATCAGCGGCCGCAGGGCAACGTAGCGCTGCGTTTCAAACCGCAGACGGGTTTCTTCGGCAAGTAAGGAATCGGCCATTGTATTTCAAGAGCGAGATCAAGCCGTGAGCGCCGCGTACTCGTCTCGATAGGACAGTTATAGCAGCAGGAACATCGTGTCAGTGATGTTATGATTCGATGCCCGTATGTATGACTCACTCGACCGCAAAGCAGTGCGTCTCAGCTATGGCCCCACGTTGGGTTGCCCCGAGTTCGCCCGCCCGATGAAGGCGGCTGACAGCGGACCCGCAAGATACCTCACCTTTGACACGGATTCGGGCGGCTGGAACAACATCCTGATGCACTTCGAGATCATGGTTGTGCTGGCTTGGCTAACCGGCCGCACGATCATCGTACCGCCGGCCACGCGCCTCTATCTATTGGGCAACGAGACTCTCGGGCTCTTGGATTTCTTCGATAGAGAATCGCTGGAGAAGTACCTTGATGTATTGACGCCGCGGGAGTACGCCGCGAGTGAAGGTTTTGGGGAGGAGTTCGCAACCCACGAGCGATTCCACCAGCACATCAGCGAGCGCGGCTATTCCCCCGGCTGGAATGCAATGGAGGATGCCCTGGCTCACCCGCCCCATGCGCTGACGGCGCGCTTCGAATTGATTCCACGGCTGCTCGGCCGCCGTCCGGTTGGCATCGTCGGAGAGGCCGACACTTGCGAGATCCTATATTTCCCGGCTTCGAAGAAGCACCGCATGTTCGGCGTGGCCGAGGCGTTTTTCTTGTTCGCCGATCCGCTCGACGAGCGACGGTCTCGATCGCTCATACGTGACGCGATACGCTATCGCCCCGAGATCATGCGGCTGGCTGAGGCGGCCTTGCAATCGCCCGCACTGGCCGGCCTCTCGTTCGGGGCGATGCACATCCGCCGCGGCGATTTCCAGTACGACAAAACACAAATCAGCGCCGAGAGCATCGTCGCTCACATGGCAAATCTGTTCAGCCCCGGTCAAACGATCTATGTCGCGACTGACGAACAGGACCTGGAGTTTCTACAACCGGTGAGGGAACGCTATGACATCGTGACGCTCGGGCAACTCGACCCAGAAGTTGTATCGGCGATTCCCCATCACTGGAGCGGCATCGTTGAGACGCTGATTTGCGCGGCGGCTCCGGAACGCTTCGTCGGAACACGCCTGTCGACTTTTAGCGCTCGGATCTCGATCCTGCGCGGCCATATGTCGCTAACCCCTGGAAGTGACCTTGCAGGCATCGACACGGCTCTTTACTACACACAGCCTCCGCTGTGGCAGCCATCCGCTGAAGCCCAGAGGCCCTACGGCAAACCGCTGGCGAAGCACGTGGATGAGTTCGGTGAGACAGACCTGCCTTGGTGGGAGTCCCGGCGGCACGTGCCCGTCTGGGGCCGCGCCTATAAGGCGGTTTGGGCCGAGACCATTGTTGACGAGGATTGACGGCTGAACAGCGGGCCCACCTCCGTCATTGTGATATTCTGGCGATACACGCATAGGCCTACAGAGGCGTTAGGAGAAGAGTTTATGAAGGAAGCGCATAGTCAGCAGGTTTCAGATTCTGGATCTATCAGTCGCCGCGAACTGGTGCGCAAGGGCGTTAAGGCGGCCTATCAGCCTGTGGCAGAATACCCTGTTTTCAGGCGGCGAGAAGCAGCGGGGTGGCCAGCGGCGCG
>JAQBUE010000287.1 GCA_027624045.1 Acidobacteriota bacterium | reverse complement strand
ATTGGACCTCAAATCGTAGCAGGTACAGGAGTTACGGTTGGGTCGCCAACACTAGATGACGGAAGCACCAACAGATGGAGAAACAGGACGGCCAGATCGCGCATGTCACGATCCTAACAAGCTCGCGAAATCGAAGAAATGTCCACGGAATTTGCAATTCGCCATGCACACGGTGTCTGAACCTAAGCGTACGATTGGGGCTGAGCCCCGTCTTCGGCCGCATGTTCCACGTCGCCTTGGCGGGCCATCATCGCCATTCCCCGCAAGGCAAAGCTGCTCAGCACACTGCGGACGGTGTTTGAAAACTGGGGCTCCTGGAGGTTCCTCAGCGCGTTCACGATAGTATGGTGCTCTTGCGCGACCGCGCGACTCACGGGGATTCCGCTCGCAACGGGAACGAACGCGAAGAGCGGGGCGACAATCCTTTCCAGAGCGTCCGCCAGGTACTTGTTACCACAGAGTTGCCAGCACTGGCGGTGAAAGAACAAGTCAAGTTCGTAGAATCGCCTTGTCGGCTCCACCTCAGAGGCGACGATCATATCTTGGATCGTCTTCTCCAGCGTCTGCAGGTCTTGCTCGGTATGGCGAGGCTTCGCCCACTGGAACGCGAGAACCTCCAACTCCAGACGGAGGTCGTACAGTTGCTCGACCTCTTCGATGCTGTACTTGGTGACGTGCGTGGCGGTATTGGTGACCCGCTTGACGAACCCCTGCTCCTGAAGAGCAATCAGAGCTTCCCGAACAGCGGGGGTCCCGATCCCCATTTCTCGTGCAATCTGCCGTTCGACGATGCGGTTCCCGGGCTTCAGCAATCCAGAAAAAAACGAGTCTTTCACGGCCGTTACGACTCGGTCGCGCAGCGTAACCGCAACTAGCTCTGGGAACTCTACCCGTGGTGCGATACTCATTTGGATGTCAAGTACTCCCTCACGTATCATAGACCACCGCGCTCGTCGAGCAAGGCTGTGCCTCGGATTCCGCACCTCGGTCACGACGACCGAGCGGCCGGTCGGCGCTGCCCTTCCAAGCTAGACTGAGTTGGAACTTGCTATGGAGTCAGCTCACACTGGATGGGCGGCGTAAGAGGTTACTGATATGAGACTCGCGTTGTGGCCGACCGTGTTGTTACTTTTCGTTTCGGGCGCGGCTTTCGCGCAGAAGCCCGCGGCTGGGGAGTACGAGGCTACGCTGGACCGAGCCGAGCAACTGTTCAGCAAGAGCGACCTGGACGGAGTCATCCGGGAACTTGGACCCTGGGTTGAAAGGGATGCGACTCTGGCGGCGGCCCAGCACGGTTTGGGGCTGGCTTATTATCAAAAGTCTGACTTTGTCGGAGCCATCCGCCACCTTTCAGTCACTCTACAGCTTGAGCCCGAGAACTCGCCGCAGTGGAGGCAGACCGTGGAGATTCTTGCCATGGCCTACTATTTCAGCAACCGGGCTCAGGACGCGCTGCCCCTACTTGAGAAGGCCGTTACTTGGGCCAAAGGCGACACCAACATCTCCTACACCTTGTCGATGGCCTATCTTGCGACCCACGACGGGCCGAACACAAGACAAAGCTTCGCTAAACTGTTCGGGATCGATGCCGAAAGTCCCCAGGCCTACGTGCTCGCCGCCGACTTGATGTCACAGGAGAACTACGTGGACGACGCGGAGGCGATGATTCTTGCGGCGCGCGAGAAGCGGCCCGATCTACCACTCGTCGCCTATAAGCTGGGGTTAATCGCCCTCACCCGAGGGCGTTTCGAACAGGCTGCGAAGCATTTCCGAAACGAGCTGGCCACCAACCCCGGGCACTCCAACGCCTGGCACTATCTCGGTGACGCCTACTTCCGGCTGGGAAGATTCGCCGAGGCAATCGAGCCGCTGCAGAGAGCCATTTGGCTCAACCTGCGGTCCGCACGCTCGTACGTGCTCTTGGCAAACGTGTACTCTCAGCAGGAGCGCTACTTCGTAGCCGAGAACACGCTGAAGCGCGCGATCGATATGGATCCGAGGAACTACGAAGCCCATTTCCAACTCGCGCGGATCTACCACAAGACCAACCGCCCGGCATTGGCCAAGCAGCAGATGACTGTTGCGGACGAGCTACGCGAGTCGATGCCGGGGAAGTAGGCGCGCCACTGAAATCAACACCCGCTGTCGGCTACTCGCGTGGCATCGACGGGAGTAGCCTGACCGCGCTCCGTCCGCCATCGGGCGTGGTTCCGCGCACAGACGCAACTCGGCCGGGCTGACCGCCGCAAGCTCTCAGCGCCCGCCCATAGCTTGATCGATCGCTTTTCCGACCTCGTGCCCGCGAACGGATCGGGCCCCGGTAGAGAAGACCGCCGCTTACCCAAGTTCCCCCAATCCCACGTGTATCGGAAGAAAAATCCTTAAAGAAGAAAATCGGGCTTGACCGCCAGATGATAGATGATCTATTATGGAGCGGTTTAGCTGTTCTCTGGGGCGGGGGTAGTCCACCTAGAGATCCAGCGGTTGGACATCCTAGCTAGACGTTGTTATGGAGGCCAGGGGCAAATGAAAAGTCTGTTAGTACCAGTTCTTGCAGTACTTGTCTGTCTGCTGAATGCGGGTGAAAGCTTCGCGCAAGCGACCGCCGGATCCAGTATATTTGGCACAATCACCGATCCGGCGAACGCAGCCATTCCGGACGCGGAGGTCAAGGTGACCTCCACCAGTACTGGCCTGACAAGAATTGTCAGAACCGGTGCCGAAGGAACCTATGTCGTGCCGCAGCTCGCGGGGGACACGTACGACATCGAAGTGTCCCAAGAGGGCTTTAGCATTGCGCGCGTCACGGGCATTTTGGTGCAAACCAATGAAACCGTTCGCCGCAACGTGCAGCTCATCCTCGGCACGGTGACCGAAACTGTCGAGGTCGTGGCAGCCGCCGAGTTGACAAACACCTATACATCCCAGCTCTCACAAACGGTCGATTCGAAGCGGGTGGTCGAGTTGCCGTTGAACGGCCGTGACGTCACACAGCTAGTACTGACGGTCGCCGGCGCGTCGGTCAGCGACAGATCCACGGCTTTCTATGCCGGCACGTCAGGGTTTGACACGACAACGTCGGTGGTCAACGGCAATCGGACCCAGGGTAACTCCTACATGCTGGACGGTATGGGGAACCAGTTCATGGAGCGCCGGGTGTCGAACATCTACCCCAATCCCGACGCCGTAGAGGAGTTCACCCTGAACACGGCCCAATACTCCGCCGAGATGGGCGGCAACCCCGGGGCGCAGCTCAGCGCGGTTACCAAAAAGGGAACGAATCAGCTTCACGGGTCAGTGTTTGAGTTTGTGCGCAACGGGTACTTCAACGCCCGCAACGCCTTCGACACCAGAGGCAAGGACGACGGTCTGAAACGGAACCAGTACGGCTGGGCCATCGGCGGCCCCGTCTACATTCCGGGCGTGTTCGACGGACGGAACAAGTTTTTCTGGATGAATTCCTACCAGTCAACGCCTGTACGCAAGCCGGGGTCACCCGGTTTCCACCAAAGTTGGACCGCGCTGGAAAAAGCCGGAGACTTTACCCAGCACCTGACCGGCCGGATGGGCGCGGTAGCCAATCCAGTGTGCGACGGCTCGACGATCATGACGGATACGGGCGCGATCTTTGATCCCTCGACAGCCAACAGAACCTGTGGCGCGCTCGGTTCACCCTTTCCAAACAACACCATGCCCGCATCGCGGCTTGACCCCATCATGGGCAGCATCTTGTCCAAGCACACGCCCGATTCACCCGCGGTAGGAGCCCTCATTCCTCATTTTATTCCCGCCGCGCAAGACCAGTATCAGTGGGTCAACCGCGTTGACGCCATCCTGGGCAGCCATTCGCTCATGGGTCGCTATATCTACGGCAACAAGTTCGGCGGCGCGTTCAACGACTCCAGCGATGCCCTGTGGAACGTGGGGATCAACAACGGAGGCAACACGACGGAAGCCATAACGTGGGCGATCACCGACACCTGGACAGTCTCTCCCAACGTGCTTGTCACGGGCGGCTTCGGTTTCCTCAGAAACCCCTTTGCCCTGACCCCTCATCCGTTCTTGACCTCTTGGTCGGCACACGGCTCGGATATCCAGAACGATCCCGGCTGTCAGGACCTGAACTTCGGCGTGACGGGCCGTGACGGGATCCGAATCTGGGATCGCTGTGCCGCCAAGGATACCCACTCATGGGAGATCAACAGCGCGGTGAAGTGGATCCGTGGGAAACACGACATCGCGATTGGGGGACTCTACTCCAAGCACCACAATGCAAACCCGATAGAGCCTCCGCTGCAATCCGGAGGCAGTTTCGCGTTCGGCAATACCTTCACCGGACTGGCGGCAGCGGATGCCGTGGCGGGGCTTGCATCCTCGTATTCGGTGGGTAGTTTTGGTGAGAATGTTCTCGCGGGCAGCTACCGGGTACTTGCTTCGTTCTATGTCAACGACAATTTTCGGGTCAGCCGCAAACTGACCCTGAACCTGGGAGTTCGCTGGGATCCGGGCACTCACTCGCGGGACAAGATCCGAATCGATGGTACCCGTTGGATGTCATGGCCTTTCCCCGGGCAGCAATCCCAACGATTCCCGAACGCGCCTCCAGGCTGGTTGT
>JAQBUE010000053.1 GCA_027624045.1 Acidobacteriota bacterium | reverse complement strand
GAGCCCGGCTGCCAGGGGAACGTTCTACTTTGCTCAATCAGGGGATCTTTCTAAATTGCGTTGACAGCCCCCGGAGTCCCGGCCATGGAAAACTTGGTCTCGTGCCGCTGGGAAATGTGAGGGCACGCTGTCGGCTGAACTCAGTAGCAGGCGGATTTCGCGGTGCCGCAAAGTCTCCGCGCCACTTCTTGCCACACCTGGTGCCGCACCGCTCCGCGCGGATGCGGGTCGTCGAATGCCTCCCGGCGCGGCGGCCATCATCGTCCCGCGCTTAGGGCACGACACCCACCCGGTTGGGCGCTGCGCCCAGAGCGCAACGAAATTCGATCGAGCTGGATTCCACTACCTATGCCTTAGCCGCCGCCAAATCAATACGTTAGGCCTCCCCTCGGTTTTTTGGTTAACGAATTGCTTCCACTTGAGTGTCGAAATGAATCTTGGGACAGGCTTAGGCGAGGAAGACGAGGTTCAATATGGAATCAGGGAATGTTTCGCTCTCGTTAGGACAACTGATGTCCAGGGGCGCCGTTGCGGGATTGTGACTGGGCGTTCTGGCGACCGGACCTTCACTCTTATCGTCGGGATTCGCGGTTGTTCAGATCATGATGTCTGTCCCGCTCATCGTGGCTGTCATGCTGTTGACCGCCGGGTTCTCAACCATGACTTTGCTGGACTGAACCACGCGGCGCGGCGCTCGCGGCTGGTGTCTTCGGCTGTGCGTGTGACACCCCATCACGCTGACCTAGACACCATCAGCCCGCGTATTTCCCCACTCTCTCCGCGCTAGGAATCCCCTCTCCGCTAGCGGCGGGTAAAGCTTGCCCTCGGGTGCGTCGATCGTCCGTGTGATGACGGTTTCGGTTGCTCCCAGTGCGAAGGTTTCCCGCTCGATCTCCCAAGTGAGGACCGTTGCGGTTTTTCTCGATCAGCGGTTCCACAGAACGCCGGATGGCCGGGTTTGGACCGACGGCGCTTTCACCAATAGGTTCTTTGATCGTTACCTGACGGTGTTCGAGTCAGTGCGGGTCGTCGCGCGTGTACGAGACGTTCGCGCCATCGAGGGCGATTGGAAGCTGGCGAGTGGAGAGCGCGTTGAGTTTGCACCCGTTCCGTACTACATCGGCTTGGTTGAGTATCTAAAACAGCGGGCGGATGTGGGGCGGGCGATCACAACCTCGATCCGGTCGCATGACGCGGTCATTCTGCGGGTGCCGGGTCAGGTGTCGGCCTGTGCCGCGGCGTTTCTGCGGCGGACCGCGCATCCTTACGCGGTGGAGGTCGTCGGCGATCCGTTCGACGCTTTCGCGCCGGGAGCGATGCGGCATCCTCTGCGCCCCCTGTTCCGGCACTGGTTTCGCCACAGTCTGAAAAAACAGGTGCGGTCCGCCGGGGCGGCCTCGTTCGTAACCGCCCGAGTCTTGCAACAGCGATATCCCATTCTGCCGGGCGCTATGGCGACCCACTATTCAAGCGTCGAGCTGCCGGATGAGGCATTCGTTGACCAGCCCCGCCGGCCGGGACGTTCGAGTGGCCGTTGGCGGCTCATCACGGTCGGGTCGCTTGAGCGCTTGTACAAGGGGCCCGACACATTACTCGAAGCCGGCGCTCGATGCGTTGCCGCGGGACTGGACATCGAAATCACTTTCGTGGGTGGTGGCAGCTGCCTGCCGGACATGCAAGCTCTCGCGCAGCGTCTGGGACTCGGCGGACGCGTGCGCTTCCTCGGGCAGTTGGCGGCGGGCGAGCCGATCCGCAATGAACTTGACCGGGCCGACCTGTTCGTCTTGCCATCAAGGGCCGAAGGTTTGCCGCGGGCGATGATCGAAGCGATGGCCCGCGCACTACCCGCGATCGGAAGCCGCGTCGGCGGGATTCCGGAACTGCTATCAGATGGATATCTCGTGAGTCCTGGAGACGCCAATGGTTTAAGCGAAAAGCTGCTCGAAGTTCTCAATGACACGCAGCGGCTCGCTGAGATGTCGACCCGCAACTGGATGCTCGCCCGAGAGTACACCGAAGAGGCGCTGCGCGAACGCTGGATGCTCTTTTACGGCCACCTGCGGGAACTGACCGAACAGCGCTTGGCTGACCCTCACGCCTAAGAAAGTACACTGGAGGGCATGCCTCCGACACGGCGTCCCGCCCTGGGGCAGCACTTTCTTCGCGACACCACAATCTGCACGCGCATCGTCGACGCCGTCGCCGCTTCCCCGGACATCGGCGTGATCGAAATCGGGCCGGGCCAGGGAGTACTAACCGAGAGGTTATTGGAGAAGGGCGTGCGCCTGACGGCGATCGAGATCGACTCGGCACTCGCCGGCGGGCTGCGGGAGCGCTTCGGCGATCGGGACGGTTTCGAGGTAATCGAACAAGACGTCCTCAAAGTCGACCTGTCACTGCTCGTCAAGCAGCTAGGCGCTGCGCGCGTTGTGATTTGCGGCAATCTGCCTTATTACATTACGTCCCCCATCTTGCGACGCGTATTTGACGTCAGCGGCCTTGTTGAGCAAGCTGTGTTCCTCATTCAGAGGGAAGTTGCGCTGCGGCTCGCGGCGCCAAAGAACACGCGTGACTATGGATTCCTCACGGTTCTGTGCCGCTTGCACTCGGAGCCGGAACTGCTTTTCAGCGTGCCCCCGGACGCGTTTCGGCCGCCACCCAAGGTAACGTCAGCCGTGGTGCGGCTCGCAATGCGGCCATCCGCGGCAGTCGAAGCCGGCTTCGTCGAGTTTGCCCGCAAGTGCTTTACGTATCCACGCAAGAAGCTGCGGAATAATCTGGCGGAGGCCTATCCCAACGATGTATCGCGGCAACGGCCCGAGCTGGAATTGCGGGCTCAGCAGTTAGACGTCACTGAACTCATCGAGCTGTGGCGGTCGTTGGAGCACGATCAAGCCGCCGTCAATGCAGCGGAGCCCGTGCTATGATTGCGCTGAATCCAGAGCCCCTGAGACGGCTTGATGGTGAGACGCGGCCCAAGTAATCCGCTTGTTCACCTTAAACAACGGAGACAAGAAATGAGAAAGTTCCTTTTCGTAACTGGCGCTATCATCGCACTCGGCTTGGCAGGGTTGACGACGGTCGAATCCGCGCCACCGCCCGCCGGCAAGCGCATCAATCGAGCCATCGAGCTCTTGCAGCAGGACCAGGCGATCTACTATACGCAGATCCAGGCGACCGACATCGACTACGAGAAGGGCAAAGAGATGGTCAACACCTGGGCCGATTACATCAGCGTCGAGATGGAGCACGGCGCCTACAACATCCCCGGACTGCGCGCCTTCATGAAAGGTTTGGCCGATGCCGGGCCGACGAGGAGCGGCCACCGCACGCCGACTGTGATTTGCACGCTGCCGGTGGGCGGCGTCAGTCCCGAAGTGATGCGAGCCAACTACTGGATGGTCGAGCAGGTGCTGGGTTCGGGAGTACACGGGATCTTGTTGGTCCACGCGCGCTCGCCGGAAGCGGTTCGTGTATTCGTGGAAGCGGCCCGCTATGTGAGCGCCAAGCGCGCCGTCGGATCAGGCGGCCTCGGCGAGGGTATGCGAGGCAGCGGCGGACAGGGCTATGCGTCTCAAATCTGGGGTATCTCGGGTGAAGAATACACGCGCAAAGCCGAGCCTTGGCCATTGGACCCGGATGGCGAGATCTTGCTCGGCCTGAAAATCGAAGACCGTCACGCCCTGCAGAACGCTGAAGCGAGTGTTGCCGTTCCCGGTATCGGGTTCGCCGAATGGGGTCCGGGAGACATGGGCATGTCGCTGGGCGTGTCAGGTTCGGACGCGCGCGGCTCAGCAATCATGCAAGAGGCCCGCAACAAGGTATTCGCTGCTACCAAGAAGGCCAAGATTGCCTTTCTGAACACGGCCACGCCGGAAACAGTCAAGGCCATGATTGACGAAGGCGTGCGGATCGGTGCCGGGGGGCAGGAAGCCGCCGAGATCGGGCGGAAGTACCAGAAGCGCAAGATGCCCTGGTAGTGCCGCGCTCAATCAATACAGCCGCACACCGCGCGGGCCCGGCGGCAGTTCCATATGAACAGAGTCGACGAAGCGCACCTTGCGTGAGGCCTTCGTCATGAGCAGCGTCTGACTGCGGCAGCCTTCGCCGAAGAACCGGATCCCTTGCAGGATGCCTCCGCCGCTGAGGCCGCCGGTGACGCCGGTGGCGGCGAAGATAATCGTATTGCCGGGCGCGAGATCTTCCGAGCTATAGATGCGATGCGGATCGCTGATACCCATCGCCTTGACGCGCTCTTCCAGCTCCGGCGTGTCAATCACTAACCGGCCCAGCATCTCACCGTGCAAGCAGCGCATCGCGGCGGCCGAAATAACGCCTTCCGGAGCGCCGCCGGTGCCCATCACGGCATGCACTCCGCTTCCCCGAATCGCAACCGAAACGCCCGCCGACAAATCACCATCACCGATCAGGCGGATGCGCGCGCCCGCCTCGCGAATCTCGCGAATCAGCTTCTCGTGACGCGGCCGGTTGAGAACAACGACCGCCAGATCGTCCACATCGCGGTCGAGCGCGCGGGCGATGCGCTTGAGGTTCTCGGCGACGGGCAGATCGAGATCCACCTTGCCGCGGCAGGCCGGGCCGACCATGATCTTTTCCATGTAGCAATCGGGGGCATGCAGCAGGCCGCCCTTCTCCGACGCCGCCAGAACCGCCAGCGCGCCGGGCGTACCCATGGCGCACAGGTTCGTCCCTTCGAGGGGGTCAACAGCAATGTCAACCGAGCGAAACTGGCCGGGGTTCTGCGTGCCGGCGCCGACCTTCTCGCCAATGTAGAGCATCGGCGCTTTGTCGCGCTCGCCCTCACCGATGACGATCGTGCCGTCGATCGGAACTTCTTCAAAAGCGCTACGCATGGCCTCGGTCGCGACGCGGTCCGATTCCTTGCGTTCGCCATTGCCCATCGTTCGCGCGGCGGCTATGGCCGCCTTCTCGACAACACGAATAAGCTGAAGCGACAGCTCCTCTTCCTCAAGGACGGTCATACTGCCAAACTTCGCTTCCGATGCTGATCTAAGGCCGGCTGATTCACTCATCTTATTTTTCCCTTCCTACTGTTCGCGTTTTCTTTGTTAGCCGTTTTCGCCATAGTATTCCCGCAGGCGCCGCAGTTCAGCGGTCAGCTCGGCCTTCAGTTCGTCGTTGCCCGGTTCGCTGTAAAGATTCTTCAACTCGTTAGGATCTTCTTGAAGATCGAAAAGCTCCCAGTAGCCGTCCTCTTTGTAGTACTCGATCAGCTTGTAGCGGGCGGTGCGGACGCCGCGATGCGGGCTGACCCGGTGCGCCGTGAAGTACTGGAACGAGGGGTCGGTGCGCTGCTCGGGCGGCAGGTCTTTCATCGCCCACGAGTTGTCGTAGTAGGCGTAGAAGATCGAACTTCGCCAGTCGTCAGGGGGATTCCCTTGCAACAGCGGCAGCACGCTCTCACCCTGCATCTGCTCGGGGACAGCGATGCCGGCGAGGTCGAGAATCGTCGGCGCGACGTCAATGTTCAAGACCATGCGGTCTTCGACGTGGCCCTTGACGGGTAAGCGCGGATAGCGCATCAGAAACGGGATACGCAGCGACGGCTCGTACATGAAGCGCTTGTCGTACCAACCGTGCTCGCCGAGAAAGTAGCCGTTGTCGGTGGTATAGATGATGGCCGTGTCTTCGGCGAGTCCGGCGGCATCAAGGTAGTCGAGAATCTGTCCGAGGTTCTCGTCCACGCCATAGACGGCGCGATAGTGATCTTTCACGAAGCGCTGGAAGATCCAGTCCTTCTTCTGTTTCGCGCTTAGGCCCTTCGGAAGGTCGTTGTAGTCACCGGCCAGACTGATCTCGAATTTCATATCCTCGGCTTCTTTGGCTAGAGGACGTGTCGCGTAATCGTCGTCGTAGGTTTCCGGCTTCGGCCACTCGATGTCGTCGAACAGAGTGGCGTGCCGCGGCGCTGGCGTAAACGGGCGGTGCGGCGCCTTGTGCTGGTACACCATACAGAACGGCTGGTCGCCGTTGCTCCGCAGGAAGTCGAGAGCGAAGTCCGTCGTGATGTCGGTGGCGTAGCCGGTCTCCTGACGGCGCTCGCCATTGTGAATGAACTCCGGATCGGAGTAGACGCCTTGTCCCGGCAAGATTTTCCACTCATCGAAGCCCACGGGATCTTGACGGATATGCCACTTGCCGAACAGCCCAGTGCGATAGCCGGCCGCGTGCAGAAGCCGCGGAAAAGTGGGCAGGCCCGGATTGATCGCTTCGATGGCGTCGCTCTTCTCGGAATTGCCGCGAATGCCATGGACGTGCGAGTAGCAGCCGGTCAGGATCGAAGCGCGGCCGGGCGCGCACAGCGAATTGGTACAGAAAGCATTCTCGAATCGCACGCCCTCGTTGGCCAAGCGGTCCATGTTGGGCGTTTTGAGAATCGGATGCCCGGCGCAGCTCATCTGCTGTGCGTGCTGATCGTCAGTCATCACGAACAGGATGTTCGGGCGGGGGTATTCGGGTGCCGAGCTACAACGCGTCAGCAACGCCGCCCCGGCCAAGCCAAGGCCGCGCAGAGCGTCTCGCCGCGTGTGTTGATTCATTTCAGTGCGAGGCATTACCGAACCAGTGTACCGGATGCGCAAATTGTGGCAGTGTCGGGTTTGACGGTTGACTGCGTTTTGTCGGCGTCGGTCCGGTTTGGCGGTTCATCAACGCAGGCTGACGCCTCCGGCTCTGATTGTTAACGGGGCGAGGGTGGCGTCAACTTGAGGTTCTCACAGCCCGATTTCATATCCACGGCTCGCGGTGATACGATGTCGTCATCTTCCACGTGGGGTCAGTCTTTCCCACGGGATAAGCGTAAGGAGGCATCCCATGCCAAGCGGAGCGGTTCACTGGATTCGTCACAGCGGTTGGAAGGCGGTCATGTTACTGTTCGTGGCCGCGCAACTCGGCTGGGGCCAGCTGTGGAAACTGAGCCCGGAGGAACTGACCGAACTGACGAAAGAGAGCCCGTTCGAGCGATTTCCCGACGGCCGGCCGAAAGTGCCGGATGACCTGCTGCAAAAGCTGCGGGACTGGGATATCGGAATCGAGGACATCATCAGCCACGCCCGCCAGAATAAGTACGAGAGCCAATACGAAACCGGATGGAAGGTCCTGAATCCGCAGACGAAACTGGTCGGCAGGGCATTTACGGTTCAGTTCATGCCGGCCCGCCCCGACCTCGGTTCCTTCCTCGATATCCGCGGCCGAATGCGCAATCAGACGGCGATTGACATGCTCCAAGAGGGCGATGTTCCGGTGGTTGACCTGTACGGCAAGATCGAAGCGGGCACATTCGTTGGTGACAAGCTTGCCTACTACGTGTGGAAGACCACAGGCACGGGAGTCGTTCTGGATGGCTCGATGTTCTACGTGCAGAATATCCAGAAGACCGGCATGCCCGCTTACTATCGGGGCTTTAGTCCCTCGTCGCTGCGGGGAGCCAGTCTGACCGGGACGAACATACCGGTTCAAATCGGAGACGTCACGGTCATGCCGGGCGACGTGGTCTTTGGAAACGGGGAGGCTACTTTCTTCATCCCGCCGGCCCTGGTTGAAGAGATTGTGACTTCGTTTGCCAGTACGCGATCCCGCTATGAATGGATCAAGAAGAAGTTCGACGAGAAGAAGTACAAGTCGAGTGAGATCTATGGACGTCCAAAGGACCCCGAATTACTGAAAGAGATGGAGGACTACGTCAAAAGCAAGCAGTCGCAACCATAGAGCGGCAGCAAGCAAGGCGTGAGCCGAGGACGTGCGGGGCAGCGGCCGACTCAGCCTGTCTGATTTGCTTCGCGCCGACGTAAGCGGAGGATGGATAGCGTGCAGTGTTCACAATGTGGGGAGGGTCTGAGAGAGGGCGACAGGTTCTGTATCCACTGTGGGGCGGGAGCCGAGATGGTTGCTGCCGCGCGGAAAACGCCGAGCCAGACAGAGGGTTGTTCGCGATGCGGCGCGGCGCTCATACCCGGTGACCGTTTTTGTAAGGGGTGCGGGGCTGCCGTGGGCGCGGGCACTGCCGAAAAGAAGACCTCGCGTCTCTCGGCGCCGATCGAGACGCAGTATGAAGCGCTTGAACCGTCTCCGGAGGTAGAGGCGCCTGAGGTAGTGGTGCGCCCGCTGGTGGGGCAGCCGCCACGGCCCGCGCCGAAGCCGTCGAATCGAACCTTCTATCAGCTTCTCGGTTTGGCTTTCGTCCTTATTGCCTGTAGCTACCTGGCGTATGACTACTTTGTGACGCCACGGCACCAGGGGCCGATTGTCGTCACGCAGCACGAGGTGGGGGAGCCCGCTCAAGAATCGGCCGCCACGACCGCGACAAGCGCCGGGCAAGGGTCACTGTACACCGTGCCGGCGGCGGCAACTCAGACCCAGAGCCAACCTTCAGTGCCGCGGATCCCGGCGGCAAGCAGACTTGCTGATGATGTCAGAAACACGCCGTCAGTGAACCCAGCACCGAACGCAGCGTCAAATTTAGCACCACGAAAGAGCGTACAGCCCACGCCTGTGGCGAAGCAGGCAGCCGCGCCGGTTCGGCCCGCGCCGAAGCCCGTTACGCCTCCTTCTCGCCCTGCGGTTGCGGCTCCGGCTGTAATCTCGCCGGTAGCTCCACCAAAGGCAGTGGCATCCAGTCCTCCCCCGGCGGGACCAGCGGCGGCGCAACCCAACCCTGGGACAGTTCTCATGCCCGGATCGCAGGCATGGAAGCCCACGCCCAAGGCCGCGGCTCCGCAACCCGCCGCGCCCGTCCCTGCCCCCAGCAGGCCCGCCGTAATAACAGCCCCCGCACCAGCGCCAGCGCCACCGGCCAACGAGGGCATCATCTATTGGACGGGCAAACTCGAGAAGAACAAGGTCGTCGTCATCGAAAACGGCCAGGTGAACATGGGACAGGCTAGCGGCGATCTGTTCACGGGGATTCCGGTCGATATTCACTTGCCCTCGCCGGCCGTGGTTCTTGTCGAGCGTCCGACGGCACAGAATAACTGGCGGCGTGTCGCGTTCCGCTGCCTGCGGAATACGAACGGGTCGGTAACGATCAACATCCAGTGGAGCCTGCTCCGGTAGGGGGCGCAAGCACGCCACATGCGAGAAACCGAGTACTCTCACCGAACCGACACCGTCGCCCGCAAGGTCGAACTACTGGGGCAAGCTCTTCGAAATGGCCGCCACGAACTAGCGCGTTCCCTGGCCGAGTCGATCAAAGATACCATCGCGTTCCGGCAGCAGATCGAACAGCAGCCCGAAGAGGCGGCCGTTGTGGCGAACGCAACGCACACGGTCGACGATCTGCCCGCGCCCTGGCGGAACTGGGCGGCCGGTTGGCGCTATTTCGAACCCTTCGCGCTTGACGAAACCGTAGGGCTCTCGCGCAGCGGCGAGCCGGTCGAAATCGCCGTCAGCTTGCCGGCCGACCACGCAGCGCCTCTGTTTCGCGATGTGCGCTTGGTTCGCGTCGATCGTGACTCGGGAACGCTGCGCGAAATTCCACGGCAGTTCGTGAGCGAGATCCGGCGCGACGGCCGCCGCCACGGAGGGCTGCTGTTTCAAGCGGACAGCCAGGCCCACAGCCGCACCGTGTATCTGTTGTTCTACGGAAACCCCGACGCCGAACTACCCGACTTTGCGAGCGACCTGCACGTCAAGGGCGCAGGATACGGACTCGACATCGAGAACAGTTACTACCAAGCGTCGCTGTCACGGCAAATGGGGCAGCTCGAAAACCTCAAGTACAAGCAAGGCGGCAGGCTCGAACTTTACGCCTGGGGCGATGGACACGGCGAGCCGCCCGGCATCGACTGGGCGCACGACTACGTTACATCGGGCAATTATCAGAAGATGCGCCTGACGAACTGGGCAGGCTGTCCCGATTACGAGGTGATCCGCGGCCCGCTCTGCGTCATTGTGCGCCGCTGGGGCTTTCCGCATTCGACAGTGCATCCGCTCTTCACGCCGAGCCGCATGTTTATCACGGTTGAGTACCGCTTTTTCGCCGGGACGCCCTACTTCACCAAGCGCGGCACGATGGAAGCGATGCAGGAGATGGAGATTACCTATCTTCGTGACGACGAATGGGTCTTCTCGAACGGCCCCTTCACTGACTTGATCTGGATGGGAAGTGACGGCAAGTTGAGGTCGGGTGAGGTCGACGACGCGCACAAAGACGACTTGTGGTCGATCGGCTTCTTTAACGCACAGACACGCGACGCGTTCATCGCGCTCTTCCTGCAGCACGAAGCCGAGAACTTTGACGGCCTCAAACATAGCGGGGCGCCAACCCTCAAGTATGAATACGGCGGCCAACTGTGGAGCCGCTGGGCCGCGCGTGACAACCCCACGCTGCAAGCGGGCGCCAAGCTAAAGCAACACAATGCGTACCTGACGATTCCCTTCCCTGACGACGGTGGCAAGCAAATTGTGGAGGAGTTTCGGCACCGCCTCCTCAATCCGCTTTCGCCGAGCGCGAGTGACTTGCCGGACGTCACGGCAGCGGCCTCGCCAGGGTCGCTGGCACGCGCCGGGGAGAATGGCGACAACGCGGTCCCGAAGGAAACAATCTGGCTGGCGCTTCGCGAAGTTCGAGACCCGCAGCTCTACAAAATCGATTCCAACGTCGTTGACATGGGCTATGTGTACGACGTGCGCGTGCGGGGCGATGTGGTGCATGTCGTCATGACGATGCCGCACGCCGGGCGGCCCAAGTTCGGCTTCATCGGAAGCCCAATTCGGGCGCGATTGTTGCAAGTCCCCGGCGTTCGCGAGGTTCAAATCGAGGACGTTTGGAACCCGCCCTGGGACGCCAACCGCCTCAGCGAGAAAGCCCGGACGATGTTCGGCTTCTGAGAGCGATCACAGCCGATCGGCCAGGATCTCCGCGACGTCAGCGACAACGATGTCGTCTCTGCCGGCTTGACTGGCGGCGTCCTTGAGCATGATCGGGCAATAGGGGCAGGCCACGGCTACCTTCGACGCTCCCGTTGCGGCGAGCTGCGCGAACCGCTGGTGATTGATGCGGCCACCGGGAGGGTCCGACTTGTCGTCGGCGATGAAGAGTTGCGCCCCGCCCGCTCCGCAGCAGAAAGTCCGCGAGCGGTTATTCTCCGTCTCAACGAGCTGCGCGCCCGTTGCGGCGAGCGCGGCACGGGGTTGCTCGGTCACGCCCCGGCCGCGGGCCAGATAGCAGGGGTCGTGAAAGGTGACGGTTTCCGTTTGTGGGTTCAGATGGAGCGACGGGGCTAGTTCAGCCAACAACTCAGTGTGGTGAACGACCCTCACGCCGAGTTCCTCGTACGATTTATTCTGGCGATAGTCCACATCGAGCATGCGGGTGCAGTGCGGACAGCACGTGACAAGGTTTTTAACCTTCGCTGAGCGAAACGAGTCGATCACTTTCTCGGACAACTCCATGTAGAGGTATTCGTTACCCGCCCGGCGCGCCGGCTCTCCGCAGCAGGTTTCGCGGGCCAGTACACCCCACGAGACACCGGCCGCATCGAGAATTTTCCGCATCGCGCGCGCCACATCCTGCCCATGCGGATCGTAACTAACACCGCAGCCCAGCCAGAAAAGCCACTCCTGGCTGCCGTCAAAGACCGGAAACTCCTCCGTCTCAATCAACTTCCTGCGCGTTTCGTGCGACACGCCCCACGGGTTGTGCGGGGAGCGTTCCATCGTTGTGAACAGTGAGCTGAGCTTGTCGTTGTGCGTGCGGCCTTCGCTGACGAGTCCGCGGCGCATATCGAGAATCTTTGCGCCGACATGTTCGATACCTACCGGACAGGCCTCTTCGCAGGCGCCGCACGACAGGCACTGGAATAAGTCGTCTTCACTGACCCAATAGTCACCTTTCTGAACTTGCGCGGCGGTTCCGGCTATGCCTTCCGCGCCGGCAAGCAAACCGTGCTGTAACCGCAGGATGATCTGCTTGGGGTCCAACGTTTGGCCAACGCGGTTCGCCGGGCAGACATCGCTGCAACGACCGCACTCGACACACGCGCTGACGTCGAGAAGGTCCTTGGGAGAGAGCTCACCAAAGCACAGCAGGCCAAGGTCGTCATCGTCATCCTCACGCAGGGGCCGCATGCCACTCGTTGTTTCCGAGCGAAAGAAAATAGCAACAGGCCCCAGCAGCAGGTGCAAGTGTTTTGACTTGGGAATCACCCACAGCATTGCCAACACGGAGAAAACGTGGGTCCACCAGTTGGCCCTCCATGACGGACTGCCCGGCTCAAGCCACGCCCAACCAGCCAGGTAGGTCAGCATCAGAATGACAATGAGCAGCGCCACCACGGCGGAGGATGGCGACGGCTTCCCGAGCGCCTTGGGACGCAGCACAAATCTGCGGAAGCTGAGGCCACTGATGCCAACGAGCACCGCGACTGCCCACACGGCCGCGAACGCGCCATACCAAGTTGGATCGGGGGTCGTATCGGGCCGGACCGTTTCGAGACCGTGGAAGCCTTGCACAAAGTGCTCGAACGTTGCCCACGCGAAGACAGCGAATCCCCACATCACCAGAGCGTGGAGCACCCCAGCGACAGGCCGCTCACGGATCACACGTGTTTGCAGCACCACTTCGCGTAGCACCCGCCAGAAACGCGCCCCGGCGCGGTCCCATGGCAGGGGCCGCCGAGACGACTTCGAGAATTGCAGGCGCTGAGAGACGGTGTAAAGGAAATATCCCGCACTGGCGGCGATCAGGAGAATCAGAATAAAGGGAGTCCACATGGTCTTAGGGAATCTTACCTGAAACGCGCCGTCAGGCCGAGGCTCCGTCCCATTGCGAAACCGGATGACGTAAATCGCCGACCGGAGCTACGTCGAGCGCGACGTGATGATCGGGACCTCAGGAGTTCCGATTCCCGGCGAGATGCTCGACTCCACGGCACGACTCGGGCAGATCGATCGCTCCGGCCTAGACTGGCTGCTCAGCCGGCGCGCGACCCGCCAAGATCGCGTTCGCTGATATCGCTGACGAGACCAACGAGTCATCGCGTCGAACACACGGCACCGCTTCGGCGGGAGGATCGCTACGTTTAGTAGGTACTTCCCCCCCATGCAACGAATAGAGGCGGCACCTTAGAACGTTAACCTTAGTCGCTTTATCTCAAGTACCACTCAAGCAACGGTACGTCGGTCTCAATTTCGCTATTTTGGAGCAAAACCCCTTCACAGATTCAACTCTTGTGCATATACTGGCATTTCAACAGTCGTTACGGGCAACCAGTTCCATGAGCAATTCCTAATCTCCGTTCGCGGACATTAGGGTCCCCCAATCGCCATAGAGCAGACTGATTGAAAACGATCTGTATTTTACATCTAGAAGGAGAGGGGAACAAATGCTTATCAATAGTGAGGTTAATCAGAATCGCGAAGGCAAGTGGTCGCCGCTCAGAGCCGCCACCTTGGCCGCGACGTTAGGGTTGTTCGTAGCGCCAGTCTATTCCCAGGAGATTCCGCCCATCCCGGAGGGTGCGTGCGGGCCCATGGACGTAGTATTCGTCATTGATACCACCGGCAGCATGCAGGGTGCGATTGACAATATCAAGGGCGCACTGACGACTAGTGGCGGCATTATTCCAGCCATCATCAACGCGTCTGGAGACGACGGCGTTCCGAGCCCGGAGGCGCGGCTCGGCTTGGTGGTCGCAAACGGGTTCGCTGAGCCGACGTTCGACGGCCAACAGTATGATTGCTTGGTCTTTCCAGGCGACCCGAACTTGGGCAATGTTGCGCAACCCAATGTTAACGAGCAATACCCCGGCGGTGTCTTGGGAGACTGCGTCATCGCTTTGCGGGACTTAGGGTCCCCTATCGCTGATGTGCAGAACTCCATTGAAAACCTGCCCGCGGCAACCGGCGGCGGCGGCACTCCAGAGATCACAGCCGAAGCGCTCCGAACCGTGTTGGAGAACATCCAACAGACCTCCGGCTTGGGAGGCGTGACGCCCAATGTAACGCCGCCAGGATTACTGTCCCCCCCCCGGACGGCTGGCCACGGCTGCAATGGAATGACTGGGACGGCACGTTTCGGACAGAGGCACAGAAGGTTATCTTTCTCATCACCGACAACGTACCGGGCGGCGCGGATAGCCGTTTTAACTTCATCGGAACCGAGGACAGTGATCAGGCAGAAGCAATGGCGGATGCAGCTGCCGCCGCGGGAGTCGTCATCCAGCCGATTCTCGTTGCCCTCAGCGGTGGCACCTTCGAACCTAACGCTGTCGCGATCATGCAGAACTATGCAGACGTCACAGGTGGTACGCTCACGCAGGTTCCGTTTAGCGGCGAAGGGACGGCCTTTGCAATCACCTCGCTCATCCAAGATTGTGGCGGAGATATTCCGGAAGTCACCGAAGGCCGTATGACCGGCGGCGGCAGCGTCTATCACGAGGACGACAAGAAGAACCCTCGTGTAACTCACGGCTTCACTCTGCATTGCGATGGCGGACCGAATAGCCTCGAAGTCAACTGGCCCGGAAATAAGTTCCATATGGAATCACTCACTTCCGTGACGTGTAAAGACTTCCCTCTGATCAGCGAAGGTAACCCCGTGGCGGGCTTCGATACGATCGAAGGCTCGGGCGTAGGACGATTGAACGGCGTGCCGGGCGCGACCGTTAACTTCCGCTTCATCGATGCCGGAGAACCCGGCTCGGTAGCGGATTCCGTCATGATGACGATTTCGAATGGCGGACAAGTGCTCGAAGTTTCCGGCACCATTCAGAAGGGCAACCAGCAGGCCCATAAGTAGAATTCCTAACCTGACTCGTGAGAAGAGGGCCAAGGCGGATCGAATCCGTCTTGGCCCTTTTTCCTTTCTGGCCGGCACACACAGTGTCACGAATCAAAGTTATTGCGTTTGTCGCGATTTTCTTCGTTCGCGCTTTCAACCCTTATTACAAGTAGTTACCGCTCCTGGTGCCCCGGCCGCAAAACCGCCAGGCCCAATGCCCTGCGGCGGGCAAATCAGCCGCGAGAGGGTTCAGTCGAAACGAATTCCTTACGGAATGCGACGCGCACGGGTCTGCAAGAATGAGCCTATGGCAGCAGCCCACACCATCTCCAGCGGCGAACCTCGCGTGGAATACACACAACGGCTGACCGCGCGCCGCGCAGCCTCCGCCACTCAAGAGGCTCGCCATCGAACTCTGGGGTACATTCGAATCGGCATATTCCTAGCCGCCGGCGGCATGGCGTTGCTCGCTTACGATCAGGACGCATTCTCGTGGTGGTGGTTGCTCGTTCCGATGGTTGCCGTGATCTGGCTGGGCGACCGGCTACGCGGGATCGAAGACGCCAGAAGACGGGCGATTCGCGGTGTCGCATTCTATGAGCGCGCGCTCGCGCGGCTCGACGGCCGCTGGGCCGGCCACGGTGCATCGGGGGGCCGCTTCCTCGACGAGCATCACTTGTATGCGCGTGACCTCGACGTCTTCGGCGAAGGGTCACTTTTTCAACTGCTCTCAAATGCCCGCACAGGCATAGGCGAAGAAGTTCTGGCGGCATGGCTCACAGCGCCTGCCACTCCGGATGTGGTCAAAGAACGCCAACAGGCAGCGGTTGAGCTTGCGCCGCGCCTCGATCTCAGGGAAGACATGGCCGCCCTTGGTGAAGAGCTGCTGACAGGTATCCACGGCGAGGAGTTGATGGCCTGGGGCGAGGCCGAGCCGGTCCTCACCCCGTCGCCGTTTCGAATCGTAGCTGGATTCTTGTCGGTACTCGGCACTCTTGCCGGCTGCGCACTGGTTGTTTACATCGTGTCCGCTGCCGGCTTCTACGATCTAGCGCGGCCGGTATTGATCTCGCTGCAAGTGTATTTCTGGCTCACCGCGGTGGTTCTAGGCGCGGTCCTGTGGCGTTTCAGGAAGCGGACCGCAGCGGTGATTGGGGATCTTGAGGATTCGGCGAAGGACCTTGGCCTGCTGGCGGAGGTGGTCCGGCGACTCGAAGCCGAGCAGTTCCAGTCACCCCGCTTGGCCGAACTACGCGCCGCACTCGACGTCGAGGGCCAGCCCCCTTCGCAGCGCATTGCGCGACTGAATGTTCTGACCGATATGGCCGACTCCCGCCACAACCAACTCATGGGCATCATCGGCCCTTTGCTGCTGTGGGACGTGCACCTGGCTTACGCGATCGAACAGTGGCGGCCAGCCTCCGGCCCCGCGCTACGGCGTTGGCTCACGGCTGTGGCTGACATGGAAGCCCTCTCGTCCATTGCCGGTTATCACTATGAGCATCCGGAATATGTCTTTCCCGAGTTCACTGCCGAGTCGCCTTCGATTGAAGGGGAGGCGCTAGGTCACCCGCTGCTCGGCGAGCACGAAGCGGTGACGAACGACTTGCGAATCAGGGGCGATCTGCACCTGCTGATCGTGAGCGGCTCGAACATGTCGGGCAAGAGTACCATGCTGCGGACCCTCGGCATCAACACTGTTCTCGCGCAGGCAGGCGCCCCGGTACGCGCCCGCCGGCTGCGACTTTCGCCACTCGCGATCGGAGCGTCCATCCGGACACAGGATTCGCTGCAAGAAGGAACTTCGCGCTTCTACGCCGAGATCACGCGGCTTCACGAGATCATGGAGAAGGCCGCCGGTTCACCCCCCGTGCTTTTCCTGATCGACGAATTTCTGCACGGCACGAACTCGCACGACCGCCGCATCGGCGCCGAAGCCATCGTGCGTGGACTGCTCGACCGCGGCGCCATCGGGCTCGTCACCACACACGACTTGGCGCTCGCCCACATCGCCGAGAACCTCGGGCCGCGTGGAGCGAATGTTCATTTCGAAGACCACCTCGAAAACGGACGCATGCGATTCGACTACACGATGCGTCCCGGCATCGTTCAGAAGAGCAACGCGATCGAGTTGATGCGCTCGGTTGGCTTGGACGTCTAGACGTAGCCCACGCTGCAACGTGTCATGCCAGAATGTCTGAAGGTCAACACCATGAAGTTTTTCTTTGCCGTTACGTCCGCGTTGCTATTAGCCGCGTCAGGCTCCGCCCAGGACGGCGTCCACAATCGCCCGTCGGTCGTGCTCGAAAGCCCGTCGGCGAAACTCGTCATCGATATCGCCGGCGGCTCGATCGTGCGCTTCCTATTGCCTGACCAAGGGCTCAATCCGCTCGTTTGGCGCGAAGGCGAACCCGGCATGGAGCCGCGCGCGATGGGACACTTTCTGTGTCTCGATCGCTGGGGCGCGCCCTCTGACGCGGAGCTCGCCAACGGTATTCCGTTCCACGGCGAAGCGCCTTATGTGCAATGGAACGTCGTGAAACAACCGAGGACCGCCGGTGAGGCCGTCGAGGCCGAGATGAGCGCCTCGTTGCCCCTGGCGGGACTCGATGTTCAGCGCCGCCTGCGCTTGCTCAATCGCAGCGCGGTCGCCGTGATCGAGGAAACTGTCACGAACCGCAACAAGATCGGACGCATCTACAACTGGGTGCAGCACCCGACGATCGGGCCGCCGTTTCTCGACGCCACGGTTGTTGTCGATGCCAACGCTCGCGAAGGCTTCATGCAAGACAGCCCACTACCGAACCCCGAAGGGCCATCCGTTTACTGGCCGCAGGCGCTCAAAGAGGGGCAACCTGTCAACATGCGGCGGCTCACCGACGATCCTTTGCCACAAGTTGTTTCCTACACGATCGATCAGAAGATCGGCTGGACGACCGCCGCCAATGCCTCGAAGGGTTTGATGCTGGGCTATCTCTGGAAGACGGAACAGTACCCGTGGTTCAACGCTTGGCGGCACGTTGACGAGGGCAAGAAGCCTCTCGCTCGCGGGCTGGAGTTCGGCACAACAGGTTTGCACCAGCCGTTCGCGGTACTGGTGTCGAAGGGGCGTATCTTTGGCCGTCCGCTCTTCGCTCACATCGATACCGGGCAGAGCGTCACGAAATCCTACGTGATGTTTCTGGTGAAGATTCCCGCGGGCTTCATGGGCGTCTCGGATGTGAGCTATGTCGGCAACAAGATCGTGATTCGTGAACACGACAGCGAACGGTCGTTTAAGATCGACGCGCCGGGACTGCCGTTCGAATAGGCGAACTGCTTCAAAACATCCAGCGCAGCAGGAAGCGGAACGTGCGCCCGTCGTTCAGTGTATTGGTGATTTTTCCGAAGTTGCCGTTTGATAGAGCCTTGCCCGGCTCGGCGAACTGCGGCGTGTTGAATAAATTGATCGACTCGCCGCGCAACAGCAGGTTCATCTCGGAACCGAGGCTCCAACTGCGCGACAGCGAGGCGTTGAGGTTGGCGATGCCGCCTTTGCGAAACGTGTTGCGGCCAAGGGTGCCGGCGGATTCAGTCGGCTGAATGAACGAGAACGCGTTGGCGGGCAGGAGCTGACTCGACGTATCGGGATTGCCGACGGTTCTGCCCAGGATCGAGGTATCCAGAATGTTCGGGCGGTCGCCGCCGTTCGCATCGACATTGCCGAATCCTGGCGCATCCGAACCGCTGTCAACCGAAAACGGCGTTCCCTGTTTGAGCAGCAGCACGGTGGCGAGATTCCAGCTTCCGAAAGCTTGCCGCACCCAGCCGCGAGTCGCCGCGAGCGCGGGTGTCTCGTAGTTGGCCGACCACAGAAAGGAGTGCGGCTGATCGAAGTCGCTGAGTCCGCGCATATCGCCGAACTGGTCGAACTCCGTCTGGCTGCGCGAAAGACGCGAGTCATCCCCGTAACCGGTGTTGGTGTAGTTGGCTCCGAGGTCGATCGCCTTGCTGAACCAGTAGGCGGCTTCGAACGATAGGCCTTGCCACGAACGCACGACGAGCGAAGCCCGCGCCGCGTCGAAGTATCCCCGCGAGCCATTGATGATCCGCCTGATCTCAGCGAAGTTGGGATTGTCGCGCCGGAGATTGACGGTGGCGGTGGTTTGCGGAATACCGTCCACCGGATGGGAGCGGTTGAGATACCACATCAGCAGCAGTTTGTGGGAGCGGCTGCCGACGTAGCCCAACTGCACGTTCCAGTTGCGGGCGAGAGCGAATTCCCAACTAAAGTTGTATTGGTACGAGTAAGGGGTGACGAGGTTCTCGTCGAGCACATACGTCGTGGGGAGGATGTTCGGATCGTTCGGATCAAAGCCGCTAAAGGGATTGGCAGGATTCGGACTGGGAATGACAATCTTAGTGTTCCCCGGCGGCGCAAGGCGAACCTGCTGGTAGGTGGCGGGAAAGATCTGTCCATATTGCAGTCCGTAAGCGCCTCGCAATACGCCCCACTCACGGGGCAGCCGATAGGCAAATCCAAACTGTGGCGCGACGTTGTTGCAGTCGCAGGAATAGGCGATCGTATCCCGCCCATCGACCTCGTAAGGGCTCGTGACCGGCTGGAAGCGGAGTCCGAAGTTGAGTGATAGGTTCGGGCTCGCGCGCCAGTTATCGCCTGCGTAGTACTGCTGATCCCAGTTGCGATAGCCGCGGTGAATGTCGCCGATCGATATGATGCTTTGCGTCGGCAAGCCGAGGCGCAGATTAGTGATGGCGTCATTGCCGAAGTTGTTTCCAAAGCTGAGGAAGCCGCGGTGAACATCGCTTTCGACGCCATTCAATTGCCGCCGCAAAACCTCGAAACCCGCGCTGAAGTTGTGGCTGCCGCGGACATGATTCACGCTTCCGGCATAACGAAAGCGATTCAACGCGCGGTCAATCGGAATCGAGCCGACCGGCCCTAACCCTTGCAGCCCGCTGACGGAGACGAACGGGCCAACTGCATTCTCCTCTGGAACAAGCAGGGTGCGTAAGCGGTCGAAGCCGGCTGAGAAGTTCGTCACGGTCCGGGGCGTCCAGGAACGGTTCCATGTCATGGTCGCTCTGTGAGATTTGATGTCGGCGTCGGGGTTCTGTCCGGCAACGAGTTGAAAGGCGTCGACCTGCTGCGTCGTCAGGGCGTACCGCAGATAGAGGTTGTCGCGCCGGCCGATAAGCTGATCGAGGCGAGTCGACAGGTTGTTGTTGTTGATTCGCTGCGGCGCATTCGTATTGAGGGCGCGTTCGTTAACATCCGTGCGATTAGGCAAGACAGCGGGATAGGAGTCGAGGTAACGCTCGACGATGGGACGGATCGCAGGATCATCGGTTAGTGCGGTACGTTCGTCCGGCTTCGGTACGAGCACGTTGCCGTTCACGATGCCACGCAGCTTCTGTTGACTCGCATCGATCGACCAGTGGGAGCCTTTCCAACCCGGAGAGCCGATATTGAATCCGTAATCGTTTTCCCGCGCCGGCTGCACGTCACCGACCTGAAAGAACGAGCGCGCCGTGAACACGCTGTTCTGATGAAGCTCATACAAGCTGCCGTGCAGCCCGCTGCCGCCGGAGCCGGACACGTGTAAAGCGCCGCTCGGAGAGGCTCCGAACTCAGCCCCGAAATAGCCGCCGGCCGGCTTGAATTCTTCGATGATCGTGGCCGTTGTCCCCAAGCGGACGCGGAGTTCTTTCAGCGCGTTGTTATCGACCAGATTGAACTGGACGTTCTCGTTGCGGCGGCTCTCTCCGGCACCCGTATCGGTTTGACCTAAGAGATTGATCTCAGTGCGCTGATCGAGCGTGGAAGATTCCGTGAAAACCACGGCATCGGGCTGAGCAGAGGTTTCAGCCGATTCACCCGGCGGCGGCGCGGAGGATGGCGGGCTGGCGGACGGCGGATCACCCGCGGGGAGTTGTTGGGGCGGCACGCTCTGGGCGGAAGCGACGACGGCGGCCGCCAAAAGTACAAAAGCGGCAACCGCCCCGACGTTTCGATGGATCGACATGGAAGATTGAGTCCAGGGTACACATATTGACCATCCCGGAAGAGTCAGATTAACGGAACCACGCCACGTGAGGCAACGCGCCCGCCCAATGAGACCTCGTCTTGATAAGCTGCGAGACAGGCTGTCATGGCGACGACGACGACCCCCGCAAAGAAGCGCGCAAAGCAGAGGAGTCAGGCGCCGCGGCAGGCCGATTCAGGAGCCTCGCCGGGGTCGAAAAGCAGCGGCTTTCTGAAAGTGTTCGCGGGCGCCCTCTGGCCTGACACCCGCACTGGCCGCCGCGCCTTGGCAGGTATTCTCGTCGCCGCCTTCTCGCTGCGTGCCTTCCGATTGATGGATCTTTTCCCGATCCTGGTCGACGAGAGTATTTATCTTCACTGGGCCGAAATCATCGAGCATCAGGGGAACTGGTTCATCTCGCTGTGGGATGGCAAACAGCCTCTGCAGTACTGGCTGCTCGCCGCCGTGCGCATGATATTCGGCGGCGATCCGCTGCTCGAAGGGCGCCTGGTTGCTGTCGGTGTCGGGCTGCTGAGCACGGTCGGCCTGTTCGCGATCGGCAAGCGATTGGGCGGCGACCTGGCGGGACTCATTTCCGCCGCCCTGTACGCGATCTTCCCGCTGGCGCTGCTTTACGACAGGCTGGCTTATACGGAATCGTTCGTGAACATGGCCGGGATCATGATCGCACTAACGGCCCTGCATGCGTTTGGCGAGAGTGAGAGCTGGGCGCCTGAAATTGCCGCCGGCATCGCGCTTGGTCTCGGCCTGTTCACCAAGCAGACGGCCATCCTGTTTCTCTACTTCCCTTTCTTGGCGGGAGTATGGCTTGGACGCGGCAGGCAGCGTAGCCTGATCGCGCGGCTGGCAGTGGTCTACGCTATCGCCGGCGTGTTCGCAGCTCTTATCTGGATCAATCAGCCACAGGGGCCGATGCTCGCAACCCACGATCCGATTTTCCACCAGACGAAATTCTACGTGCCCCTCGACGAGCTGATCGAGAACCCGACGCGGATGTGGAGCAAGAATTTCGGCTTACTCGCCGGATATACATCGACCTACCTAACTTGGCCCGCCGCCCTGGCTTCCCTGCTCTGCCTGCTCTATCTCAGCTGGAGACGATCGCTCGCTGCTTGGGTCTTACTATCAATCGCGATTGCGCCGCTCGTCTTGCAGTGCACGATCTTGAAGTTGATGTTCCCGAGCCGCTGGGCCTTCCCACATTTCTGGCCGCTACTGATGGTGATCGGCCTGGCCCTAGCTGACGTCTGGCAAAGGTATGCCTCCGGCCTTCCCGCGGCAAAAGCGCGGCTGGCCGGCGTGGCGGCTCTGCTCTTCGTTGGCGGCCCGATGCTGTACGAGGCGCAGGGGATGTTGCGTGCGCCGCGCAGCTTTCTACACACCACTGACGCGGATGGGTTTCTTGGCTCACACGCACACGTCGGGTTCGGCAACCGTGAGGCGGTTGACTACTTCATCGCCGAGGCACAGCGGGCGCCGCTGGTGCTGCTTACGGATGCCATTTGGGGCCCTCCCGCTGACACGATGTTCCCCTATTTGAATCAGCGCTACGGGATTCGCGTCTACGAGGCGTGGTGGACGCAGCTTTCCGGGAATCACCCGATTCTGCCGCGTGGCCCGACGGACATCATGAAATCGCAATACGAACGGGTCAAGGCCGGCGTGATTGACTTCTCTCAAGGGCCGCGCGTGTTTTACGTTACCGACACCTACCATACGCCGAAGGCCGCTGTGCGCGTCCGCCAGCCGAATGCCAAGCTTGTCCAGTCATTCCGTAAACCCGACGGCAAGCACTCGATTGATATCTACCAGTTGAAATAGGGGGTGGCGGCTGTCGCTGTGGTCCTGACCTAAGAGGCGGGGATGTCAGCCGGGTGGGTCCGCTGGGTGGACCGAACGTACCAAGACACTTGTATCGATCAAGTAGTCCATTTAGACGCGCGTTCGCTCGGTGTCGTAGAAAGTCTCCCGAGAAAGCGCTTCGTCAGACAATGGATCAGCCTTGGAAGGAGGGTCACGGTCTACTTCAGCCATGAACTCGTCGAAGCGACGCACCCACTCCTCCTGAGGGAGTTGACTAGGACGCTCTTGCGTCGGGTGCTGCTGCTTCAGCACCTGGAGAGCGGCCAATAACACCGCTTTGACATCAGGGTAGCTGCCGGTATTGCGAAGCTCATCGACGAGCTTCTCTTCTTCTGAACTGAGCGTAACGTTCATGATGGCCCTCTTCAGATCGTACTCGCGGACGCCCTCATGCGCAGCTTAATCATATCAACGGTTTGAGTTGCAGAGAGAGGCCATAATGGTTGCCGGCTGGCTGCGGATCTAGGCTTGAGGACCGCTCCTTGGTGTGTTCGCCTCGGTCTGGGGATGGGTTTCAGGCTCGTTCAGGGTATCGGCTCAGCGGCGGGCTGTGCGCTCCACGACACTTCGCATCCCGGCCGTAGCGCCCGAAAAGCTTCCACGCCGGCCTGCGAGATCGAGGTGCCGTCTACATACAGATGACGTAGGTGGGCGAGCGCCCCGAAGCTCTGGAGCGCTTTGTCGCTGATCTTCGTTTCAGTAAGATCGAGCACTTCGAGGCTCGCGAATTCCGGCAGACGAGCCGCCGCCCCATCATCTATATTCTCGGCCCCAGAAAGACTTAGCTTCGTCAGATAGCTCAACTCCCCCAGCGCAACGATGCCGCGGCCCGCCACCGAAGTGCGGCTTAGATCGAGCGACCGCAACTGCCGTAACGAGGCGAGCTTCCTTACGCCCAGGTCACTGAGTTTGAGTCCCGCTAGATCGAGGTGCTCGAGCTGTTCCAGTTTCGTGACCTCGTCAACATCGAGGTCTGTCACGGCAACCTCCCAGAAGCCCGAGTTGCGCATCTGTTGACCGCTAAGGCTCAACGTCTTGAGTTCGGGCAGCAGTTGCAAGATCGATAGTCCCGGCGCCGTGATCTTATTTCCCCCCAGTACTAACTCCCGCAACTGGATCAGTTCCGCAAGATGTTCCATGCCGTTATCGGTAACTTGCGTGATGCTGAGATCAAGGGCTTCAAGCTTTGTGTGAGACGCGATATAAGCCAGCCCTGTATCGGTGATATCCGTGCCTCGCAGGTTCAATTTGCGAAGGTTCGGCCAACCGCGCAAATGGGCAAGCGCCGTATCAGTGATGTGCTCGCAGGCATAAAGGTTCAGTTCCTCGATGCCGGTGAGCGGCTTTAAGCGCTCGATCCCGAGGTCGGTAATGCGTGTCACCGACAGGTCAAGCCGCTTCAGCGACGAGATTCGTGCGATACGGTCAATGTCGCCATCGGCGACCCATGTGAACGCCAACTGAATTCCAACCGGCCGCGACGCCTCGTCATACTCCACCTGACCGCCCAACGAAGCGATCCACTCACTCAGATCGTCGGCAGGCTCCGCGGCGCCGGCGCCCAAGGCACCAAACGCTATCAGCAACAAAAGAACAAGCGGCATGCGCATACGCCTACTGGATATACCCCAAGCTCCGCAACCGCTGAAGCTCCTCGCCGCTCAAGTTCTCGGTCGAGTCCCCTTCGGGCAAGGCTCCTTCGAGAATCCTGGTCCGCTCCGATTCAAGCAACGCAGCCAGCGTTTTGACACGATCCGAATTGTCGCCGCTCACATCTTTCAAATCAAGCGGATCGTCGGCGTGGTTAAACAACTCGAACTCCGGCTTTCCCACGTCCGGCTTCGTGTGGTGAATCAGCTTCCAGCCATCGGAAACAATCGCGTAGGCCTCGGTATCGTAAGGCCGCGGACCGCCCGTTTGATTCGTCGCGGCCTTTTGCGAAATCGCCGGTTGCGGCTGCCAACTTTCCGACCCGGCCATCAACGGCACAAGGCTCTGCCCTTGCATAGTCCCAGGCTTGGGCAGGTGACTTAACTCCAGCAGCGTCGGCGCAATGTCGATGCTGCGCGTGGTGACATCGAACCCAGGGCCGGCGGGTACGAACGACGGCCCGTAGAACATCAGCGGCACGCCTGTCAGTTCGCCATAGATGTGCTGGCCATGCCACATATAGCCGTGTTCATGGAAGCCCTCGCCATGATCGGACGTGAAGGCCAGCAGTGTCTTGTCGGCTAATCCGAGACTGCGAAGCTTCTCGATCAACCTCGTAACCTCAGCGTCAAGCCCGCGAATCGACCCGTCGTACCAGCCCTTGTTGTAGCCCATGAAGGCTTCTTGATCCACGCCCGACGCCTTCAACTCTTCCAGCATCGGCATGACGCGGTTCTTATCGGAAGCATCTTTGATGAACTCCTTGACCTTCTCCGCGTTTTCCTCATGTTCGTCTCGCTTTGCCGGATCTGCCCACATCGTGTTGTAAGGACGGCGCGGTTCGAACGGCGAGTGTGGATCGAATACATGCAGGAAAACGAAGAACGGTACGTCACGGTGCGTATCGAGCCATTCGGACAGGCGATCAATGTAGATGCGGGACGTCTTTGTTCCCGACTCCTCGATCGAACCGCGCTCGTGCAATTCCTCATAGCCCTGGTGCAGATTCGTGAGCTGGTCGCTAAACGGTACTGACGAATAGCCAACGGTCGCGTAGCCCGCGTCGCGATAGATTTCGGCGATCATAACTGCCGCGGCCGGCAGGCGATCACGAACGTCGGAAACGCCATGGGCCAGCGGATACATGCCCGACTGGATCGTCGGCACTGAGACTTTCGTCCAAGTTGCCTGCACGACGTTATCGCGAAACACAGCTCCTTGAGTTCCCAGGTTCGCCAGGAACGGGGCCGTCGCTCGTTCATACCCATGGAAGTTGAGATGATCCTTGCGCAGGGTGTCGGCAACGATCAGGATGACTCCTTGCGGAGCCGGCGAACCGGCGATGGCTTCCACCTCAGGACGCTGGTTCGTATCTCGTGACGGACGGCCGCGGTCGCGAATCGCCGTTCCGCCCCAGAAGCCCAGAGCGTCGTCGTTCTCTGATTTCAGTGCCAGTGACACGACAACGTTCCTTCCGGCATAGGCCGACAGATCTACAGTCGCCTTCTCCCAACGATCCGGAGTCGTGATGGTTCGTTGCAACACCGCATCGCCTTCGGCAGCATTCGATCCGGCCGACGCGACACGAACCTCGAACGTAACCGGCGCATCCTCAACCGTGCCGATCTGCAAATCGAGCCACGGATGCGCGGGCAGCGTCAAGTCCAACTGGATGCTTTCCGGTGCGCGTGAAACAATCGTTTCGCGATAGATCTCCGCCAGCCCTTGCCAGCCCACGCCCGACGGAATGAGCGACAGATGCTCGCGCCGCGATACGATCTTCAGCGACTCAATCTCGAACTGCGCTCCGGCTTCATCACTCGGCCGGATCAACAGCTTGTTCATGCTCGAAAGCCTCGTACCCGCCGGCGGGCGCATCGTGTAGGTTTGGATGTCGTCACCCGCGATCAGCGGGGCGTTCAGGTTCCACGGCTGGCTCAATCCCTTGGCCCTGTCGAGAATCTCGTCGACCTTCAGCTCGCCTGACCCCTGTGGCTGGATGCTGACGTTGGCGCCCTTGTCGGCACGCATCCGGATCTCAACCGCATACAGCAGGTCGGGGGTATCGAGGCCCTTATCTCTCTCGACATAGATGATCGGAAAATCCGTCGTCGTGCGGCCCTGCAAGCGCCCGTCAACAATGCTAAGGGCAGAGACCGCCGTCGCGACTTTCCAGCCCTGCGTCGCCGCCGCTTCTTTGGGTGGATCGACGAGCGGCTTGCCAAACTCCCACAGGCCGGCAGGCTCCGGGCGCGTGACCTGAGATGGAACGTTCTTGACCATCTCTTTGTCGAAGTTGTCGACCAAGCGCCAAACGATTGGTTGATCGGAAGATCCGCCACCGCACCCCGCCAAGGCGAGAAGGAGGGTAAAACTTGCAAAGCGCGATGCTTTCATGTGACGTTAACTCTCCCAACAAGAAGAATGTGCCCGACCGCGCAAGACCCGTTTCAGGCTGGCGGTATTCTAGCAGTCTTGTTGGGATGGCTTCTCGCTGGACTCGGCCCCTGGCGGTAGAGGGGAAACGCCGCCTGTTTCGTAACCTCCTCCGCTGGGGCCTCGGCCCGGTAATTCTGGCACTCGCCGCCTTTGTCTGGTCGATTGTGAGGGTTGGGGCGAGCAGTCAAGGATCACATCCAACCGCGGACGCGAGCCGCCTGTTCCCGCAAATGGCGCTCTTTCTAACGCTCCTCGCCGTGTGGATCATCGCTGTCGTCGTCATGAGACTGCGGGGACAGCGGGAACTCCAGCGGGAGATCGATGAGCTGGACGACATCGAGCGTGAGAGCGGCATAGCGTAGTGGCCGGCTAACCTCCGCTCTGTGCCGCTAGCTGAGCTGCACGGCTTTGACCACGATCGAGTCGCCCTTGACCTCGCCGTCGACCGTCACCTTGATGTTGTCCTTCCTGCTGGTGAATCCGAGTACCTTGGCCGCCATTCGGTCACCGTCCTTGTCGAACTTCAAGAACTTGCCGTCCGCGGTGACAACGCCGTAACCGCTGCCCTTGCAATTGGGCATCAGGGCGCATTCCTTGGTGTGCGCCTTGGCCGCGTCGACGCCTTTCTTGACCACACCGTCCGAGCACATTTTGTCGACCAGGTAGCCTTCGACCGTCTCGGCGGCGAGCGGCATCGATAGGGCCACGAACAACGTACAGACTGCTATAAGAATCCGCTTCACAGATTTCATCCCCCTTAGGCTTCATGCCGTGTAGGCCGGTTCGGGCCAGCCAGCCTGGATTGTTCAGGATCTCCCCTTGGGCCACTTTGGCACCGCCAGGGTTAGCCAGGCACCGACAGAGTAGCCCATCCACACCCACTCTGCAACGGACGCCGAAACCGGTTCAAAGGGCCCAAAAGGTGATGGCCAAGTCTGAAAGCGGCCCCGTCTGGGTGATCCGGTCCCACTAGCCTTCAGCCGTGTTCACGCGGCTTCCCCCGCCAAAGGCGGGTCGTAGCCCGGTCATTCATGGCCGGGTAACCAAACCCCAGAACCCGCCAGCCCGTTTCAACGGGCTTACCCAAAACGGCTTCAGCCACACAACGCCAAATCCATCCACGAACCAAAGCGCCACAATGCCAACGAATGTCGCGGCTCCAACGCACACCCAAAAACCAAGGTCGCGCAACAGGGCTGGAAGGCCACAGCAACCGCCAAACAGCGCCCTCCGAGCACAGAACGCAAGTGACGGGTTTGGCCACGGAACACTCAAGCAAGGCAACCAGGCCACCCGTGCAGAAGGCCCCACAGTAACAACCGGCGCTCAGGCAGGTCCAAGCCCCAAAGCTCGTAGCCAAAACCTAGGTCTTGACGTCCGCGGCCTTTCCATCAACCAGCTAAATCAACAACAATGGGCAAAAAAAGGCCCTACAATTCCAACAGCACCTCGCGACTCCGACGCCGGGAAACCCACTCGCGATTCTTCTTCGCAATTCGGCAGCCTTCAAACAGGCTCGTTCACGGGCCTTGCCTTCAACTAGGCCAGGCGTTTTACGCCTGGTACCACGCCCCAACTATGAATCAGGCCCCTTCCAGGGGCCTTACCCAAAACCGGCTTAAGCCATGAACCAAAGCGCCACAATTCCAACAAAACCTCGCGACTCCAACGCCGGGAAACCCACTCGCGATTCTTCTTCGCAATTCGGCATCCTTCCGACAGGCCCGTTCACGGGCC
>JAQBUE010000286.1 GCA_027624045.1 Acidobacteriota bacterium | reverse complement strand
CTTTCTGCCGCTCGCGTCGCTTGCGCCGTCCCATTGCCATAGAACAAGTTTATCGACTCTTGTTTCAATGTGGGACTTCCACCACAGGCTGCTAATTGACAAGTTGATCGTATCTAGAATTGTGCTTGATTGGTTTCGATATAAGTGGGCCTTACTCTCCGCCGGTTGGGAGACTAGGCCATTAAGGCTCCGGATGACTTTCCCTCAAATTCGTTGTTTTCTTGGCGCGCTGATTGCCGCCGCATTGTTTTGTTCGGCCGCGGAAGCCCAGGCGCCGACGCCCGTACTCTCGGCCCCGCGGATTCTCTCTCTGGACGATTGCCTGCGAATGGCGATGGACAACAACCACCGCCGTCCCGCTTCGCGGTTGGCGGTCGCGATGGCGGAATCCCAGCACCGTCAGGCCCTGTCAGGGTATTGGCCACAGGTGACTGCAAAGGCAGGCTGGTCGCGCCTTGACGAGGCGGCGAACTTCATTTTTCCCACAGGCACGATGTATGTTCCACCGCAAACCGTCAACGTGCCTGGCGGCACGGCCGCCGTCACGATTCCCGCGAACGCTTTCGGGCCGGGCTTCCCCCCCCCGCGGCGGTCCAGATGCCGGTCAGCTTTCCCGGGCAGAGCATCTCAACGACGGCGCAGATCTTCCCGATCCCCGAGCAGGACATCAGGGTCCTCAATCCGCAAACCGTCGCCACAACGGGGAACCTAACCTGGCTCCTCTATGACGGAGGTATGAGGAAGGGATACAGGGAACAAGCCCTCGGCGCGGTACAGGCCGCTCAGGCTGACGTTCGGCGCACGGATCTGGAAATCACTGACGGCGTGGTGAGGCTTTACTACGGAGCGGTGCTGGCCCGCCAATTGCGGCAGGTTGGTGAGGACACGCTGGCCCGCATGGAAGTCACACTCGAACTGACGGAGTCGCTCTATAAGAACGGGGCGGGCAGGGTCAACAAGACCGACTACCTCGATAACCAGGTGATGATGGAGACGCTGCGGTCTACCGTCGCGATGCTGGCCAAGAACGAAGGCTCGGCCGAAGCCGCCCTGGCCTACACGATGGGCCTGCCGTGGACTGCCTCAGTGCGACCCTCCGCTGAGGAGGTGCCGTACCGGTCTTTCGCCGGCAATGTGGAGGAACTGGTGACCACCGCCTACGAATTCAATCCCGATTGGGCGCGGCTCGAAGCAGGCCTGCGAGCGCTCGAGGGCGGCGTGTCGACGGCCCGCAGCGGCTATTTTCCCAAGATCGCGTTGACAGGCCAGTTGCACCGCTGGTGGAACAGCTATGCGGCTGGCGCGGCCACTGTTCAGAACAAGGCCGGGTGGACGATCGGTGTGGGGATGGAGATCCCGATATTCAATGGCTTCCGCACCAGGAACGAAGTGGCTGAAGCCCTTGCCCGAGTGGCCAAATTAAAGGAGGAGAAGTTTCTCCTGCGCGAAGGCATCGGGTTACAACTGCGCGATCTGTTCCTGGGTCTTGATGCTTCTTCCAAATCCTACCAGGCTTCCCAGACGGCGATGCAGGCAGCTCAAGAAAACCGGGAATTGACTTCCCGGGCCTACCAGAGCGAGCTCATTGAAATAGAAAAAGTCATTCGGGCCCAATTATTCGAGGCGTTGATGACCGCGCAGCATCTCAAGACACGTTATGACTACCTGGCAATCGAGTCGCAGGTCTCAGTCGTGGTGGGCAAGGAGATCGCCGCGCAGTTGAGTCCGGGACCATCGGAATAGGAGGACTGATGATCATGGCAAAGAGCATGGCCCCACCGCACACGGATACCCTTGCCGCTTGTACTTCGAGGCGCCAGGCTCTCTCCCTGCTGCTAGGCGCCTGGCCCTTTTTGTCCGTGGCGCGGGCCGCTAGGGCCGTCGGCGCTCCGATGCGCCTGGCTATCTCAGAGACCCTTGTGGCGAACGTGAATCTGAACGACGCCAGAGCGGCCATGCTCATCTGGATGCAACGAATCAGTGAGGACATTCACTTTCCGATCGAGCACAACCCGGATGTGTTCGAGCCAAGCGAGCGGGTCTTACAGAAGATTCGCAACGGCAAAGTGGACACTGTCGCGCTGAATATTTTCGAGTACCGGGCCGTAGCCAGCTTCCTGGATTCGAACGAAATCATTGCCTCGGAGGACACCGCGCGATCGCAGTACGTCTTGCTCGCGAAGAGGGATGCCGGTATCGAGAAGCTGAGCGATCTGCGGGGAGGCCGGCTTATCGTGCTGGACTCGCCGCAGACATGTCTGGCTTCGGCATGGCTTTCGACGCTCCTGTTCGACGATCATCTCGATCAGGCTGAGCAGTTTTTTGGTGCTCTGACAGCGGAGCCAAAGCCCGCGCGGGTCCTGCTGCCAGTCTTCTTCGGCCAGGCCGAGGCCTGCCTCACCACGCTCGGAACCTTCAACACAATGGGCGAGCTGAATCCGCAGGTTTCAAGGCAGCTCGTCGCGCTCGCGACCTCTCCGGTGCTAGTGGTCACTTTCCACGTGTTTGTCAAAGGCTTCCAGGGTCCATTTCGGGAGGGAATCAAAAAGGCCATTTCGGGTGTTCGCGATAGCACCACCGGCCGACAGCTTATGACGTTATTTCAATTCGATCAGTTGATTGTGCGAGATGCCGATTGCCTGAAAAGCGCCCTCAGCATACTGGAAAGGTCGGAACACGCCAACGGCAAGCCAGGCGCCGTAGTTGGGAAGAGATAGGGGATGAGGCCGCTTCGATCGCCTGTTCACATCCTCGTCCCGTTCAGCCATACCGCTGGCGGGTCGCTGAGGGTGTTCACGGGGCCCGCTTCTTCGTTCCTTGCAACTGTAACGGGCGTGACAAAGCCGCGGGTCTGCGTACTTCCGGTGTTCTTTGGTGCCGTGGACACGGCGCCGAGCCGGCCGAACGCGCGGGAGAGGCCCTGAGGTCATGCGGTTGCGCAAAGGCATTACACTGCGCATCACCCTGATGGGGTGGCTCGTAACCCTCTTCACTCTGTGCGTATTTGTGTTGGGCGTCATTCCCGAGCAACTGAGTGATTTGGAGCTCAGCCTGCAGTCGAAGGCGCGCGGCATTGCCGCTTCGATGAAGGCCGTTGAGGCGGGCGCCGCGATTTCAGAGGATTACTCCGTGGTTGTGAAGCAAGCCATGCAGATCTTGACTGGCGACCCAACTATCGACTTTCTGATCGTCACCAAGAACGACGGATTTTCGGTAATCGTTGAGCAGTCCAATTGGAAGACAGAAAATCTTGACGACACCTGGCGGCCGACGGATCGGACACCGGTAAGTTCCCTCGGTGACACGCCGCGGTCGGGAGGCCGAGTCTTCCACTACGCGGATCCGTTCGACTACAGCGGCATCCAATGGGGTTGGGTTCACGTCGGTCTGTCGCTGCAATCCTACGATGAGAGCGTTCAGCGGATCCACGAGCGTACCGGGGTACTAACTCTGTTTTGCATCGGTATCAGCCTGCTCGTCTCGGTCATCTATGCCGGGCGTCTGACGAAGCCCATTAAAGGCCTACACTCGGCGGTGGCGGAGGTGTCTCGGGGCAATCTGGGTGCTCGCGCTGAAATGCGAGGCCACGACGAGCTGGCCGACCTTGCCCGCGGCTTCAATGAGATGGCGGAGCGGCTGCAGTCGGCGCGCGCTGAACTTGAGCAACGTCAGGAGAGGCTGCGGGTCCTCAAGGACGCCGCCGAATCCGCCAGCCTGGCCAAGAGCCAGTTTCTGGCTAACATGAGCCACGAGCTGCGCACGCCCATGAATGCCATCATCGGCTACAGCGAATTACTCATTGATGAAGCCAGCGACCTCGGGCTGCGGGATTCCATCCCCGACCTTGAGAAGATTGGGGCAGCCGGCAAGCACCTGCTGGCTCTGATTAGTCACATTCTGGATCTCTCTAAGATCGAAGCCGGCAGGATGGATCTGCATCTGGAGACCTTTGATATTCGTAGCGTGGTTGAGGAACTATCCGCTACCATACAGCCGCTGGTCGCCCGGGAATCGAATAGGCTCGTCATTGATATCGCACCCGAAGTGCACTTGATGTACGCGGACCTCACCAAGGTCCGTCAGGTTCTGTTGAACTTGCTGAGCAATGCTTGTAAGTTCACCCACTCCGGCTCCATCTGCCTGTCTGTTAGCCGTGAAACAGTAGCCGGCCATGGGTGGCTGGCAATCGAGGTCAAGGACTCCGGCATCGGCATGCAGCCGGACCAAATGACGAAGGTGTTCGAAGCCTTCCAGCAAGCTGATTCCTCCACCACTCGCAAGTACGGCGGTACGGGCCTCGGCCTTACGATCACTCGGAGCTTCTGCGAGATGATGGGCGGGAAGATCGAGGTCGCGAGCGAGGCCGAAGTTGGGGCTACCTTCACTGTTCGACTACCGCTTAAGGTTGTCGACCAACCGAGCCTGTCAAGTCGCGTGGAGCTGGTGGCGGATCGGCTCCCCGTCCAGCCGCGTTCCCCCGTTGCCGGTTGAAAGTTAACGCCGCCCACATCGCCTGGCACGTCACGCACCGGCTTTCGGGCCGGGCCGTCGGGGTGCTTGCGGGCGGTGGCCGCGAAAAAATGGGGACATCCATGATAGGTATCTGTCAAGGATGGATGCAGGCATCCTAAGCCTCCCGTGAGCAGGGTGGTTGTGTCGAGCGGTGACCAAGCGTGGCGGCGAGCGTTTGTGCGAAT
>JAQBUE010000052.1 GCA_027624045.1 Acidobacteriota bacterium | reverse complement strand
AACCCGGCTTGAGCCATCAGCCGCAAACACCGAACAACGTCTATTCGTAGATCAACCCCGTGGCATACCGGGCGTTTTGCGCCTGACAGAATCACCCCGATTGAATGAATTAGTCGCCTTCCTTCCGTGAAGTTGATTCATCGGGCATAATTGACGTACTCTTGTCGAGAACCACGATGATTTTGGAGACAGTTTCCTGAGCGTCTTACATCAGATCTCCGGCGGCGAGAATGCCGAACGCAAGGCCGATGTGGTCTTCATCCATGGCCTAGGCGGCGATGCGTTCGAGACCTGGCGTCACGGTAAGGACGACTCCACCTCGTGGCCCCACTGGCTCGCCCAGGAATTCCCTGAGGTGTGCGTTTGGTCCCTGGGCTACGCTGCCAGCCCGTCGAAATGGCCCCGCGTGCTCGGCTTGTTCTCCGACCGCTGGCGTGATGCCGGGCATGGCTTGCCGCTCCCCGACCGCGCGGCGGAGGTGCTCAACCGGATGCGGCAAAAGGGTTTCGGCCGCCGGCCGCTTCTCTTTGTCTGCCACAGCTTAGGTGGGTTGGTCACGAAGCAGATTCTGCGAACGGCTTCCGATGACACTACAGGACGGTTGAAGCCTATCTTTTCTAACACCCGGGCCGTGCTGTTCCTTGCAACTCCCCATGCAGGAGCCGACCTCGCCGAACTTGCCGATGCGTTCCGGGTGATCTTCGGAACGACGGTTACGCTGGAGGATTTGCGTGCCCACGACGCTGCCCTGCGAAACCTATACAAGTGGTATCGGCAACATGCTAAAGCGGCTGGCATCCAAACGGCCAGCTACTTCGAAACACGTGCCTACCGCGGGGCGACAATCGTTGATCCCACTTCTGCCGATCCCGGGGTAGGTGACGATCCTGTCCCTGCTGAAGAAAATCACCTCACGATCGCCAAGCCCCGCGAGCCGGGTGAAGCGGTTTGCGACACTGCGCGCGATCTACTTCGAGATTACGTGCTTGCGCCGGACTCCCCTTCCCGCCGTACAGCGCCGTCGCTCAAACTCGAACACCCAATCGCCGCAACCGCCCGCTCCGTCCCCATCCCGCATGAGCTGCCGCCCAAAGCTCACGAGTTTTTCGGGCGCGAAACCGAGTTAGCGAATCTCACCAAGCGCCTCCGTGCCGGCGAGGACGCCGCCGTCGTCGGCCCCGCCGGACTAGGCAAGACCGCCCTCGCCGCCAAGGCACTGCTCGCGGTAGTGGGCGATACGCCCGAGACGCTCGCCGCCAGCCCGTTTCCCGACGGTGTCATATTCCTCGACCTCTACACGTTCCATGGCGAGGCCGAACCGGCATGGGGCACCCTGGCGAACAAGCTCGCCGGGGCCGCGTTCATGGAACGCTCACCCGCCCGCGACCGCGCAACCGAGGCCTGTCGCGGACGCCGCCTGCTCGTCGTCATCGAGGGCGGCGAAGAAGCCGACGGCATTTCCGGCCGCGCCGACATCAACGACTTGCTCAGCGTCTTATCGCCGCAGAATCACCGCCTGTTGCTCACCCGTCTGAGTACACAAACCGTCCCGGCCGAAAGCGTGGAGTTGCGTGAAGCCTTAGCCCCCGAGGACGCCGCGCGCTTGCTCGACTCGCTCACGCAGGGCCGGGTCATGGCGGACGTCCGTGATCGTGTGCTGGCGTTGCTCGAAGGCCACCCGCTCGCGCTCACCTGGGCGGGGAATCTGCTCGCCCGCGGCGACGAAAGCCCGCAACAGCTCGCCGGCGACTGGGAACACGAGAGCCTGCCGAGTCTCAGCCATCCCATGCAGGCCCAACACACCCTGAAATGGCTGTTCAACCGCAGTGTGCGCGGACTGGGCGATACCGCGCGGCGAGCGCTGGCGGCAGCGGGCCTGCTTGCCCGAGCGCCGTTTCCGCTCGCGGCCATCAGCGCGGCGCTTGGAGCCAGCGGCGGTGCGGACGAGGACGATGGGGACGAGGACGGTGGAGACGAGGACATTGCTCGCGCGGCGCTGAAGTCCGTCGTTCAACGGGGTCTGCTGCGGCTCGCGGAGGCGCCTGATCACTGGGAGTTCACCCACGTACTCGGCTATCGCTTTGCCCGCAACGAGAGCGGTTCCGACGCTGTGATTCGCGAGCGCCTGGGTGGCTGGCTGCATGGTCATCTCACGAAGTCGCTCGCGGCGGACGCCCTTGCCGAAGGGCCGCTCTTACTTACCCGCGCGCTTGAACATCTCGCCGCGTTGTTGCGCGCGGACGACGACCAAAGTCTCTGGAACCCGCTCGCGAACACTGCACTCTACGACATTGCGGACCGCTTAACGGACCTGGGCCGGCTGGGCCTGGTAACTCTTACGTTGGACGCGGTTGCGGCCTGGATGGAGCGGTTTCCGGCCGGCAAGGCTGAAGAGCCGGATTGGCGTCGTGAGCGGTCCACGCTGACGGGCTTTCAAGGCGACGTACTGCTGGCCCAAGGGGATCTAACCGCGGCGCTGGCGGCCTACCGCGAGTCGCTGCAAGTGATGCGGCCGCTGGCCGAGGCCGATCCGTCCAACGCGGGTTGGCAGCGCGACCTCAGCGTCAGCCATAACAAGATCGGCGACGTGCTGCGGGACCAAGGGGATCTGAGCGGGGCGCTGGCGGCCTACCGCGAGTCGCTTCAGTTGAGGCAGCGGCTGGCCGAGGCCGATCCCTCCAACGCCGCTTGGCAGCGCGACCTGAGCGTCAGCCATAACAAGATCGGCGACGTGCTGCGGGCCCAAGGGGATCTGACGGGGGCGCTGGCGGCGTACCGCGAGTCGCTGGGAATATTCCGACGGCTGGCCGAGGCCGACGCGTCGAACGCCGCTTGGCAGCGCGACCTGAGCGTCAGCCAGGAAAGGATCGGCGACGTGCTGCGGGACCAAGGGGATCTGAGCGGGGCGCTGACGGCCTACCAGAAGGCGCTGGAGGTAGCTCGAAGACTAACTGAGGCCGATCCCTCCAACGCCGCTTGGCAGCGCGACCTGAGCGTCAGCCATAGCAAGATCGGCGACGTGCTGCGGGACCAACGGGATCTGAGCGGGGCGCTGGCGGCCTACCGCGAGTCGCTGCAAGTGAGGCGACCGCTGGCCAAGGCCGATCCCTCCAACGCCGGTTAGCAGCGCGACCTGTCATTCAGCCTGACCCGGATGGCTGAATTCCACGAGCGGCAGGGCGAGCGCACGAAGGCCCTGCCATTCGCCGAAGAAAGCCTCGCGATCGGCGAACGCTTGGCGGCGCTGGACCGCACGAACGTGACTTGGCAGAACGATGTGGAGTTTAGCCGCGCTCTGGTGGCCCGGTTGCGGGGTTGACGGGCCTACCTGACCCGCCTCAGGCCATGCCGGCCCCCAAGTATTACGAAACAAACCCACTCCGCCATCTAGCCCGACACCCTGAAGCCCGCCGGCCGGCCGAACCAAACGAACCCATCGTCCACCAAGCTCGCCCACACCCGAAATTGTCGGCTCTCGGAAAAACCTCCCGCCCGCGGCGGCAAAACGAAAAAATACCAAACAAACCCACCCCGCCCCGCACCCTACCAATGCGACCGCTCAAAGGTTTCACGAATCACGAAACACGAGCGACAGCCAGTCACAAGCACAGCAAGTATCTTTCACCCATACCCACAACAACTTACCGGTCCACCACCCTCGAACCACCCCAAGAAACGTGACCCGCCATGCTACTCTCCAACCAAGGCCGGTAAGGATCGTTCATCCAACCAACCCGACCGCGCCTGGCCAGGACAGTTCGAGGTTGCCCTTGCGGTGGAGATTCCCCGCGGATCTGATTCACAGCTTGATGTCGGCGCGGCAACGGCACGAAAGCGTGTCGCCGCCAAACCAGTGCGGGAGCACTACGAGTTCCCCACGGCAGGGCCGACCCTGAGCCGCGTTCACGCGGCTTGGGTTCAGCTAGGCCAGCCGTTTTACGGCTGGTTTCGCTGCGCACCTCGCGGCAATCTAGGCCGCTTTAGCGGCCTTACGCCAACAGGCTTGAGCCGTTCACGACTTGGGCGATGGCCCCTTGAATAGCATGAAAAAACACGTGCAACACAGCAAAGGTGGCCATAACCCGTCCCTCGACCTCAAGTCGTTACAAACAAGGCAGTTGCCCTATCTCCCGAGAGAACCGAATAAGCCATACGTGTTGCAAAATGATGCAAAGTGTGGCATCCCCACTCCCGTCCCGGCGACCTGCAAAGCCCCAATCACCTTTTTTACCAAACGAACCCACCGGCGGCGCGTATCCTCCTCATTCCATCTCGGCGGACGCTGTTTGGCGGGGCTTGCGGCCTTTCAAGCCGGGTTAGAAGCCTTGCTTGCGAAGGTCATCGACACTCAGTGTCGAATCGTTGACAGACATTGTGGCCAGCAGTTTCTCGATGTGCTTGGCGAGCATGTCGCATTCGACATTGACCCGCACACCGGGCCGCAGTCCATGCAGCGACGTCGCCTCGTAGGTATGCGGGATGACGGCGACGGAGACCACATCGTTGTCAACGGCGGCCAGCGTGAGGCTGATGCCGTCGATCGCGATGCTGCCCTTGAAGACCAGATAGCGAAGCAGCGATTGAGGCGCCCGCACTTCGAGCAGCCAGTTGCCGTCGCCCGCCGGATCGAGCGTTACGATCTCGCCTGTGCCGTCCACATGGCCTTGCACGAAATGTCCGCTCAGGCGGCCGCTCGGCGACAACGGCCGTTCGAGATTGACCGGCGTACCGACTTGAACAGATCCGAGGTTCGTCTTCTCAAGGGTTTCCGGTGACAGGTCGGCCGCGAAAGAAGCTTCCGTGACAGCCACGGCCGTCAGGCAGACGCCGTTCACAGCGACGCTGCCTCCGATCACGAGATCGGAAAGAACACGCTGCGCGCTGACGTGCAGACGGGCCCCCGCGCTACCGCGCCGCAGCGCCTCGACCGTTCCGACTTCCTCGATGATGCCCGTAAACATGACGCCCCTTGAACATGAAGACTACGAATCGACGTACGCTTCGACGACGAACTCATCCTGGCTGACCGGGAACGTTGTTAACCCGTGCAGCCGAATCGCGCCCGAGCGGCTGCGCCGTCCAACGCCGCCCGCCAGAGGGAGTGAGTCAAAGCCGCCCAGAATCTTAGGAGCATAGTACAACAGAACCTTATCCACAATGCCCGCATCGAGCACGCCCCAATTGAGCTTCGAGCCGGCTTCGACGAGCAACGAGATCATGTGCTGCTTGCCAAGCCAGTCCACAATAGCGGGCAGGTCGACACGGCCCAAGGGAGCGTCGAATGCCTGGACGGGAATTCCGCGCTCCGCGAACGCCGCCATTTGTCTTGGAGACGCGGCTGTCGTGGCCGCGATCATCAAGTCATTTTGAAACGACTTGACCATTTTAGATTCCGTGGAAACGCGCAACAGCGAGTCCGCAACCACGCGAAGCAGCGGTCGTCGCCGAGGCAGCCCCGAGCGGTCCGTCAGCAGCGGATCGTCGGCGAGAACGGTGCCGATTCCAGTGAGAATCGCATCATGATCGTGGCGGACCTGCTGTACATGGGCGCGAGCCACTTCGCTCGTGATCCAGCCCGAGTTGTCATCCGGCGCGGCAATCTTGCCGTCAAGCGTGACAGCGGCCTTCAACGTCACAAGCGGCCGGCCGGTCTTGCTGTAGTGAAAGAACGCCTCGTTCAGGCGCTTCGCCTCAGCGCTGAATTCGTCGGCGGCAACCACCGCGACGCCCGCCTCTCGCAGCCGAGCAAAACCGGCTCCGGAAACCTTCGGGTGCTGGTCTTCAAGCGGGCAAACCACTCGCCGGATGCCTGCACTGATAATCGCGTCAACGCACGGCGGCGTGCGGCCCTCGAAACAGCAGGGCTCAAGGCTTACATAAAGCACGCCCCCACGGGCGCGCTCGCCCGCTTCGGCGAGCGCGAGCACCTCGGCATGCTTGGTTCCCGCCCAGGAATAAGAGCCCCGGCCAACGACGGCGCCCGAGGCGTCGCAAACCACCGCGCCCACCATCGGATTCGGGCTCGCCAAGGCGCGGCCCTGGCGCGCGAGGTCCAGTGCTTCCCGGGAGTAGTTGCGATCGTCGGCGTTCATGGTATGAGCAGCCTCGGCTGTACTGAATCAGCTTTCAAACAGAGACCGCACGAATGTTTCCGCGTCGAACGGCATCAAGTCGTCGATCTTCTCGCCGACGCCAACGTAGCGGATCGGAAGGCCAAGTTCTCGAGAGATGGCAACAACGATCCCGCCCTTGGCTGTGCCGTCGAGCTTCGTGAGAACTAGACCGGTTACTCCCGCCGTCTCGGTGAATTGCCGCGCTTGTTCCAGGCCGTTCTGCCCTGTCACGGCGTCGATAACGAGCAACACTTGATGGGGAGCGCCGGGGTGCAGGCGCTGCGCCGTCCGCTTCATCTTCTCGAGCTCAGCCATCAGGCCGGCTTTGTTGTGCATACGGCCGGCGGTGTCGACAATCACGCAATCGACGCCACGCGCTTTGGCGGCTTCCAGCGCATCGTAAAGTACCGCGCTCGGGTCGGCGCCGGGCTTCTGCTTGACGACCGGATGGCCAGTCCGTTCGGCCCAGACCACCAACTGCTCGGCGGCGGCAGCGCGAAATGTGTCACTCGCGCACAGCAGCACGCTCTTGCCTTCCTTGCCGAGGCGCTGCGCGAGTTTGCCGATGGTTGTCGTCTTGCCCGTGCCGTTCACACCGACGACCATAATCACTTCCGGCGGCGTTATGAGAGGCCGCGCCATGGGCTCGGATGCTTTCAAAACTTCGAGCAAATGCTTCGCGATATGTTCCTTCAGCTCCGCCGGGTCTTTGAGCTGATCGCGGTCGAGACTCTTGCGAACTTCCTCGATCACCTCGCCGACGGTCCGGACGCCCAGATCCGCCCCAATGAGCATCATCTCGAGCTCATCGAGCAGATCGGCATCAATCTCCCGCTTCCCTTGAAACAGGTCGTCAAGCTGGTCGGTGAAAGTGTCTCGGGTCTTCGCGACCGCGGTCTTGAAGCGGTCGAGCAGACCCGGGTCCGGCGGCGGGCCGAAGAGCGTCTGAATCATGTCTGGTACGTCCGTCGAGAGCGGCCAGGGGATACGGCAGGGACGTCTCGACGCGGAATGGCTTCCGTTATCGCGATCATAGCATGGGGCTATTTCAGCCCCGTCGGAGCGGCGAGTCTGCCTAGCCCTTCAGGCGATGATCGGCCACAAGCTGCTCGATCCCGACGATATCGGTGGGATAACGGCCCGTGTAGCACGAATAACAGTACCCGCCGTTATGGTCTTTGACGGCTTGCTTCAATCCCTCTAGGGAAAGGTAAGCGAGTGAATCCGCTTCCGTGTACTGGCGTATCGTCTCCAGGTCGTGATTCGCGGCGATCAGCTCATCAACGTCGGGCGTGTCGACACCGTAGTAGCAAGGCGAGATCGTCGGCGGACAGGAAATACGCAGGTGGATTTCCTTCGCCCCGGCTTCCCGCATCAATCGGACGATCTTGCGGCTCGTCGTTCCACGAACCAGCGAGTCGTCAACCAGCACCACGCGCTGCCCTTCGATCAAGCTGCGCACGGGGTTCAGCTTCAGCTTGACGCCGAAATCACGAATCTCTTGTTTGGGCTCGATGAAGGTGCGCCCAACGTAATGGTTGCGAATGAGACCCATCCGAAACGGCAGATTGGACTCGGCGGCATAGCCAATCGCGGCGGAAACACCGGAATCCGGTACCGGCACAACGATATCAGCGTCAACGCGGGACTCTTGCGCCAGTAAGCGGCCCAGCATCTGGCGCGATTCCTCGACGGGACGCCCGAACACCATCGAATCGGGCCGCGAAAAGTAGACGTGCTCGAACACGCAATGGGCGGTCGGGAGTGCCGGAGCAAAAGGCTCTCGCACGAGCCCCTCTTTGCTGACCATAATCATTTCGCCCGGATGCACATCGTCGATATAGGTGGCGCCGATGAGATCAAACGCGCAGGTTTCCGAGGCGAAGACGTAGGCATCCTGTCCGTTGTGTTTGAGCTTCCCGAAAGCCAGCGGACGGAACCCACGCTGATCACGGGCCACGATGAGCCGATCTTTCGCGAGCAAGGCCAGGGAAAAAGCGCCTTCGAGCCGTAACAGCGACTCGCGCAACGCATGCTTGAGGCGAGGCTCGCGCGACCGCGCCATCAAGTGCAGGATCACCTCTGTATCACTGGTCGCCTGGAAGATCGAGCCCGACATTTCGAGCTCGTTGCGCACTTCGATGGCGTTCGTAAGATTGCCGTTGTGAGCGAGGGCGAGCTGCCCCTTGTTGCACTCGACGAAGAAGGGCTGGGCGTTGAGCTTGTTGCTCTGGCCGGCCGTTGAATAACGGGTATGCCCGATCGCGATGTGGCCGGGAAGGTCCTTCAGGGTGCGCTTGGTGAAGATCTCGGCGACGAGTCCTCTCTTCTTCGTGCAGTGGAGCACGCGGCCATCGCTCGAACAGATGCCCGCGCTCTCCTGGCCGCGGTGTTGCAGAGCATGGAGGCCAAGATAGGCCATGTTCGCGGCCTCGGGATGGCCGAAAATCGCGAACACGCCGCACTCGTCGTGAAAGCCGTCGCGTTCGGTGGAGCCGGTGTCGTGAGCAGCGCCGGCTTTGTCAAGCGGTTGGTCAGAGGGATCGGATAACGTCATCAGCCGGCCAGCATCCTTTCCAAAGCGGAATCCCAGGTCTCATACAGTTCGTGAATGGATGCGTGAATCGTGTCCCCATTGATTCGGATTTGCAAGTCGTCTAGCTGTGTTTCACCGATAACGGGCGCGGGGATCGCGAGTCCGGCGGCAATGCGGCTGACTGCCTCAATGTTCTCATCGGCAACCGAGAGCAGAACCCTCGATGGCGCCTCGTGAAACGCGCCGAAGTGCGAGGGGAAATCACATCTTACCTCGACTCGAGCCCCGATGCGCTCGGGTCCTAATCCGCAGCGCGCCAAACCCACCGCCAGGCCGCCCTCGCTGAGGTCATGAACCGATTCGGCCAATTCCTGCCGCACGATCGCGCGGACGACTTCGTGAACCCGTTTCTCATACCCCATGTCGAGCGCCGGCGGGAGACCCCAGGTTCGCCCCAAGATGACTTTCGCATACTGCGTACTGCCGAAACGGCGTTCCAGATCGGCCAAGTCGGCGCTGACGGCCGGCAGCAGGCCACCAATCAATACGATCTTGCGGCCCGCTGCCCGAAAGTGCGAGCCGACCGGTGTATCCATGTGGTCGATCAAGCCGACAATGCCGATCACGGGCGTCGGATAGATAGCGTCACCCAGCGTCTCGTTATAGAGACTGACATTGCCACCCGTGATCGGGGTTTCGAAGAAACGGCAAGCTTCGCCCATACCCTCGACCGCCTCGACAAACTGACCCATGATCTCGGGCTTCTCCGGGTTTCCGAAGTTCAGGCAATTCGTCGCGGCAATCGGCTCGGCACCGACGGTCGAGAGATTGCGGCAACACTCGGCCACGGCCAGTTTGGCTCCCTCGCGCGGATCGAGTGCACAGTAGCGCCCGTTCCCATCGAGGGCCATGGCGAGCGACACGCCGGCCTCCTTGATACGGATAACGGCTGCGTCGGAACCAGGAGGCAGTGTTGTATTCGTGCGGACCATGTAGTCATACTGCTCGTAAATCGCCCGCTTCGAGCAAAGATCCGGTGAGCCAAGAAGCAGCCCCAACGAAGCGCTCATCTGGTCGCTGGAGGGCGTTGGCACCGTCGGCCCTTCAAGCGGAGCCGGACGGTACGGTGCCGCGGACGGACGGTTATAAAGCGGCGCGTCGTCGGTGAGAAGCGAGTTCGGCACCTCGGCTACGATCTCGCCGTGGTCTCGGACTCGCAACATACCGTCGCTGGTGACTGTGCCGATCTCAACTGCGTCGAGACCCCACTTCTTAAAGACCGAGAAGACCTTTTCTTCCACCCCGCGCTCGGCCACGAGCAGCATGCGCTCCTGCGATTCCGAGAGCATAATCTCGTAGGGAGTCATGCCCTGCTCACGTTGCGGAACGTGGCGCAGATCAATCTCGATGCCGGTACCGCCGCGGCCTCCCATTTCACAGGTCGAGCAGGTCAGGCCGGCCGCGCCCATGTCCTGAATACCGAGGATGACGCCCTGATCCATCGCTTCGAGACAGGCTTCCATGAGAAGCTTCTCGAGGAACGGATCGCCCACCTGCACGTTGGGCCGCTTCTGTTCGGACTGCTCGTCGAACTCGGCCGAGGCCATCGAGGCGCCGTGGATACCGTCTCGGCCCGTCTTGGCGCCGACGTAGATCACAGGGTTGCCGACACCGGACGCCTTGCCGAAGAAGATCCTGTCCTTTCGAAAGATGCCGAGCGCATAGGCATTCACGAGGGGATTGCCATTATAGCTCGATTCGAAGAGGCACTCGCCGCCAATCGTTGGGACGCCAAAGCAATTCCCGTAATGGGCGACCCCCCCGACGACACCGCCCACGATGTGGCGGTTGCGGCTGCCTGCTGCCGCATCATCAGGCGGTCCGAAGCGCAGCGAATCCATGACAGCGAGCGGGCGAGCGCCCATCGTGAAAATGTCACGAAGGATGCCCCCGACACCCGTGGCGGCTCCTTGGAACGGTTCGATGAAACTGGGGTGATTGTGCGACTCGATCTTAAAGGCGGCCGCGTAGCCATTCCCGATATCAACGATGCCCGCGTTTTCACCGGGACCGACGAGAATACGCTCACCGTCGGTGGGCAGCTTTTTGAGGTGGATCCGCGAGCTCTTGTAGGAGCAGTGCTCGCTCCACATGACGCTGATAATGCCTAGCTCGGTCAGAGTCGGCTCACGGCCGAGCTTCTCCACAATGCGGTCGTACTCACCGCTGGTGAGGCCATGTTGCTCGATGAGTTCGGTGTTGATAGTGTTCATTTGTGACACAGATCGAGCCGTCTACCGGAGGGCCAGGGCGGCGGCGACCGACTCGAAGATAAAACGGCCGTCCGTGGAGCCCATGGCGCGATCAGCGGCGCGCTCGGGGTGCGGCATCATGCCGAGCACGTTGCGGCCCTCGTTGGTGATGCCGGCGATATTGTTGAGGGAGCCGTTCGGATTCGCCTCCGGCGTGGGCCTCCCCTGCGAATCCACGTAGCGAAACAGCACGCGATTTTCACGCTCCAGAGCGGCGAGCGTCTCTTCGTCGGCATAGTAGCGGCCCTCGCCGTGAGCAATGGGAACGGCCAGCACCTGCCCTGGTTCACACGCTTGCGTAAAGGGCGAGTCCGTCGTTTCAACCTTCAAATGAACGGTGCGGCAGACGAAATGCAAGTTACGGTTGCGCACCAACGCGCCGGGCAGCAACCCGGATTCAACGAGAATCTGAAAACCGTTACAGATACCCATCACGATGCCGCCGCGTTCGGCAAAACTTTTGACGGCGCTCAGCACGGGCGAAAAGCGTGCAATCGCTCCGACCCGCAGATGGTCTCCGTAGGAAAAACCGCCGGGAAGCAGGACGGCGTCGAAGCCAGAAAGATCGCTTGACTCATGCCAAACAAAATCCGCAGAATAGCCCAGGTTCTCGCGCAACGCGTAGAGCGCGTCGTGATCGCAGTTCGAACCAGGGAAAAGGACCACACCGAAACGAAGGGAAGGGAAACCCGCTAGAGCCACACGTCAGTTTAACATTCTTGTAGCCGCGGCTACCGGTTGACATGCGCGGATCAGTCGGAAATCCCGAAATCGACTATCACGGTCCGCGCCATGTAGTTGTCAATTTCCGCCTCGTTCCGCGCGACTTCGAGGTAGGCGGCGCGGAGAAGCTGCTCTTTGCGGCCGCGAATCGTTTCGCGAATGGTTTGCTGCACACGCGGATCAGAATAGTCCCGCTGTCCGGCCTGCTCTATCGAGAGGATCTTGATGATGCGGTATTCATCGCCGGTTTGGATGATCGGTGAAACGTCGCCCGCCGAAAGGGACGCCACAACGCGCCGCAGAGTTAGGTCCACCTGTTCGAGCGATGACTGCGGTATGAACCCCAGGTCGCCGCCGCTTGCGGTCGAGACCGGGTCCTCGGAATAGTTCTGCGCCAGCGTCGCAAACTCCCCGCCGTCTCGAAGACGGGCTTCGAGCATCTCAATCTTCTTCTTGGCCGTTGCGGCGTCAGTGGCGTCGTCGTTCTGGAGATTCGGAACCGGCGTCTCGGAGCGCGCGGTGACGAGAATCCAGGCCAGATGCACCTGCTGTTCAGGGACGTTGAAACTGCCGAGGTTCTTGTCGTAGTAAGCCCGCATCTCCGGTTCCGTGACGACGACACGGGACGTAATCTGACTGTGAAGAAGCTTCTCGATCGTAAGGGTGCGCCGGAGATCAGCTTTGATGACCTCGACCGTGACGCCGCGTTCCTCGAGGTGCCGGTCAAACTCGGCGGCGTCTCGGAACCGTGAACCGTATTGCTGGAAGCTGCTCTCGACCTCGTCATCCACCGCCATCAGGCCCAGCTTCTCGGCCCGGTCCAGCATGATCTGTCGGTCGATCAACTCACCGAGCAAATTCAGCCGCATCATCCGTTCTTGATCCGGCGTGGCGTCGCCGCCGGAATCGGTGACTTGGCTCTGATAGTACTTTTCGAGTTCAGCGTGGGTAATACGGTAGCCGTTGACGCGGGCTGCGGCATCGGCACCGGGATCCCGCACGCAGGCGCTTAGACAAAGCACGAGGCATGCAATGACAACCGAGCGCATATCCCCATTGTAGGAGAGAGATCCAGGCAGCAGCGGATGCAGGGATATCGAGGGCCGCGACCCATGATTCCGTCGATTCTATGTCTTCACCCCCGTGAGGGGGGGGGGCAGCGAATCAGGATGTAGCGGATTCGGAAGCGCCTACGGCGGCTTCAGAGGCCGCGCTTTCTTCCTGCTGCTGTTTGAGGCGCTCTTCGCGGCGTTGGCGGCGATCTTCAGCCCGCTTTCTTAGTTCGGTGCCGAGAATCTCGATCACGACTTCTTCGGCGCCGTCACCCTTACGGCGACCCAACCGGACGATGCGGGTGTAGCCTCCAGGCTGCTGCGCAAAGCGTGGACCGAGCGTATCAAACAGTTTCTTGACCGAGTCGGGCGTTTGCAGAAAAGCGGCGGCTTGACGCCGACTGTGAAGCGTGTCCCGCTTCGCCAGCGTAATCATCTTCTCAACCCAAGGCCGCACGGCTTTCGCCTTGGTGACGGTCGTCACCACGCGGTCTCGCAGGATGACGTTGGTCGCAAGTCCGCGAAGCAACGCACGGCGGGCCGAGGGATCCCGTTGAAGCTTAAATCCACCTTTTCTGTGTCTCATGGCGTCGCTCTCATTATCACGCGATCGGGCTGTCGCCGTCGCTATCGTCGTCGTCGTCGCTGTCGTTATCGCTGTCGTCCGCCATCTCCATCGTCGGGGGCGGAATAAGCCGTCCATGCTCGTCGAAAATCATGCCGAGCGAAAGCCTCATCGAGGCCAGGATCTCCCTGATCTCGGTCAACGACTTGCGGCCGAAGTTTTTCGTCTTGAGCATGTCGGCCTCGGTGCGGACCACCAAGTCTCCGATGGTCTGGATATTGGCGTTCTTGAGGCAGTTATAGGAGCGCACACTGAGCTCCAACTCTTCGACCGAGCGGTTCAGGTACTCCTGATATTGGTCGGTTGTGGCGTCGGCCGGAGAGTCTTCCGTCGCTGACTCTTCCTCGAAGTTGATGAAGATCGTCATGTGATCCTTCAATAACTTCGCGGCAAGGCCGATGGCATCTTGCGGAGGAACCGCACCATTGGTCCAGACTTCGAGGGTCAGCTTGTCGTAGTCGGTCATCTGACCGAGACGGGCCGCCTCGACGTTGTAGTTGACCTTACGGACAGGCGAATGCACTGAGTCGATCGGAATATAACCGAGCGCCAAGTCCTCGTCGAAGTTCTTGTCGGCACTGACGTAGCCGCGGCCGAGCTTGACGCGCATTTCGATGTCGAGCACGCCCCCTTGGCTCACAGTGGCGACGTACTGATTCGGGTCGAGGATCTCGACATCCGAGTCCGCCTCGATCGCTCCGCTCAGAACGGGCCCCGGCTCGGTGGCTCGCAGACGGATCGTGCGGGCGCCCTCGCCATGCAGCTTCAGCGGCATCTGCTTGAGATTGAGAATGATGTCGGTCGCATCCTCGACCACGCCCGGAATGGGGCTGAACTCGTGCGCGATTCCCTCGATTCGCACAGCCGTAATAGCCGCACCCTCGATGGAACTCAGCAACGCCCGCCGCAACGAATTGCCCACGGTCGTCCCGAAACCTCTCTCAAAAGGCTGCGCGCTGAATCGACCGTACGTGCCGCTCAGTGAATCGCCGTCGGCGGCGAGGCGCCGCGGCTTCTGAAAACCTTTCCACATAGTGTCTTCCCCTTGCTTTGCTCGGTTTAGGACCGAGACACGAACTGCCGTTGGCCGCAATCCTGCACTTCGGAACTGAAACTATCTCGAATACAACTCTACAATGAGCTGCTCGTTGATCGGGATCTGCACCAACTCGTCGCGCCGGGGCGATCCGGTAATCCTCGCCGACAGCTTCTCACGATCTATTTCCATCCAACTGGGCGCCAGGCTATGCGCGGTTGCCTCAACAGCTGCGATGAGCCCTGCGTGTTCGCGGCTCTTATCACGCACCTGAATCGCATCACCTGGCTTCACCAGATAGGAAGGTATATCTGTCTTGCGGCCGTTCACCTCAACGTGACCGTGACGCACAATTTGCCGCGCCTGCGAGCGGCTCATGCCCATGCCGGCGCGGTAGATCACATTATCGAGACGCCGCTCGAGCAATGCCAGCAAGTTTTCGCCGACCACGCCCTTCATGTGCGTCGCCTTCTCGAAGTAGCGCCGAAACTGACGCTCCAGCACTCCATAGATGCGCTTCACGCGCTGCTTCTCGCGAAGCTGCAGCCCGTAGCCCATCAACTTTCGGGGCCGCGCTGTTTTGCCGTGCTGACCTGGAAAATAGTTGCGCTTCTCAATCGCGCAACTCGGGCCATAACAGCGTTCGCCTTTGAGAAAGAGCTTCATGCCTTCCCTGCGGCAAAGCCTGCAAACCGGTCCAACGTATCTTGCCATGAACTTTCTATATCCCCCTTCTCGGGAAGCCCGACCCTCACCCTTCGCAGGGCGGGATCGAGTCTCTGATTCCTTTAGACTCGTCTCCGCTTCGGAGGCCGACAGCCGTTGTGTGGAATGGGCGTCACATCTTTAATGTGGCGCACCTCGATCCCCGCCGCCGCCAAGGCCCGGATGGCGGATTCCCTGCCCCCGCCCGGCCCCTTCACGCGTACAACCACACGGCGCACGCCATGCTCTTTGGCTGCATTGGCGGCCGTCATCGAAGCCTGCTGCGCTGCGAACGGAGTGCCCTTCTGAGATCCGCGAAAACCGAGCGAACCGGCACTCGACCACGAAAGCGTATTGCCCTTCGGGTCGGTGATCGTGACGATCGTGTTATTGAAACTCGCTTGAATGCTAACCATTCCCTCGGGAACGTTCTTGCGGACGCGGCTTTTGAGCTTCTTGCCCTTCTTGCCACTCTTCGCTGTCTGCTTTGCCATGCCGTCCTCGCTCTCGTTCGTCCCGCGCTACTACTACTTGGCTGTCTTGCGTTTGGCAGCCACGGTGCCGCGCTTGGGACCCTTGCGGGTGCGCGCATTGGTGTGCGTCCGCTGTCCGCGAACCGGTAAGCTGCGGCGGTGACGCAAGCCGCGATAGCATCCAATCTCAATGAGACGCCGGATGTTCATCTGCACTTCCTTGCGCAGATCGCCCTCAACAGCGCCTTCGTCCTCCAAAAGTTTACGGAGGTTGGTGATCTCCTCGTCGTTCAGATCACCCATCTTCTTGCCGAAATCAATCCCTGCCCGATACAGCAGGGAGTGAGCTCGCGAGCGTCCTACCCCATACAGATGGGTGAGCGCAATCTCAGACCGTTTGTCGTTCGGCAGGTCAACGCCTTCTAAACGTGCCATCTTGCTCTCCTCAGCCTTGGCGCTGCTTGTGCTTCGGGTTACTGCACAACACGCGTAAGACGCCTCTGCGCTTAAGGACCTTGCAGTCCTTGCACATCTTCTTCACTGATGCTCGAACTTTCATGTTTCGCAACGCTCCAAAATCCGCCCCCGCGTGCGGTCCTTGGGGGACAGTTTCACTTTCACACAGTCTCCAGGCAGCAGCCGCAAGAAGCTTCGGCCGCGCCGCGCCGCCGGGTGAGCCACAACATGCTCCTGATTCTCCAGTGCCACCCGAAACAACTCGTTCGGCAAAGCTTCAATCACCCGCGCTAGGACCTCTTCGTTCATTCCCTTACGGTCTCGTCAGCACCCACGGACCATTCGACGTGACCGCGATGCAATGCTCGTAGTGCGCGGCATTCGATCCGTCTTTCGTGACAGCCGTCCAGCGGTCGGACAGAACCTTTGTATCCGGCGCCCCGGCACTCACCATCGGCTCCACAGCGAGCACCATTCCTTCGCGCAAACGCGGATTACTCATCTTCTTATCCACGTAATTCGGCACATGAGGCTCCTCATGCAGTTTCCTGCCGATGCCATGTCCGACAAATTCCCGTACAACCGTGTAGCCGTGCCGCGTCACGTGATCTTCGACGCAGCCACAGACATCGAAAAGCCGGCTGCCTTCCACCATCCGCGCGATCGCCAGCTCCAGTGACTCCTTCGTCACATCCATCAAACGTTGCGTTTCCGGCGCAATCTTGCCGACCGCGATGGTGGTCGCCGAGTCGCCGTAGTAACCGTCCAGTTTGACGCCAATATCCACTTTCACGATGTCACCCTCGCGCAGCACTCGCTTCGCCGAGGGCACTCCATGCACAACCTCTTCGTTGATCGACGTGCATAGCACACAAGGAAACCGCCGCCCCGCGGCCGGAACATAATAACCCTTAAACGCTGCTTCGGCTCCGACCTCATTCACTCGCTTCTCGGCAACTTTCTCAAGGTCAAGAGTTGACAGACCGGGCGCGACCATCTTCGTAAGCTCATCCAAGATCTGCCAAACCAGCATTCCGCTGGCCCTCATTTTCTCTAGCTCAGACGGACTCTTTCGAATAATCATGCGATCGTTCTGCTTCCAAAATCCCAAAAATTCGCTCCGATACCTCCTCAGCCGAAGACGCACCATCTACCTGATGGATCGTCCGACCAGCCGCCCGGAAGACCTCAAAGACCGGCATGGTCTCTGCCTCGTACAGGCGCAGGCGTTCCTTGACTACTTCCTCCCGATCATCCGACCGGATGCCGAGAGGGCGGTGTCCGCAGACATCACAAACTTCGGAAACCTTAGGAGGTTGTGAATGGACGTTGTAAATAGCTCCGCACTGCGAGCAGAGCCGCCGACCTGTAATACGCTTGACAATTTCATTGTAGCCGACCCGTACTTCAATCACCACGAGGCCGCAGCCCTTGCGTTCAAGCACCTTCGCGAATGCGCCGGCTTGCGGGCCGGTTCTCGGATAGCCATCCAACAGGAAGCCGCCCTTGCAATCTTCGACCTCCAAGCGCGCCTCGACCAATCGATTGACCGTGGCGTCGTCGATGAGCTGACCGGCCGCCAGTCTTGCTTCGACATCTTGTCCCAGGTCCGAGCCCGAGCGAATCTCCTGTCGGATCATGTCACCAGTCGAAATCTTCGAAACTCCATAACGGTCCGCGATTTTCTCCGCTTGCGTCCCCTTGCCGGCACCTGGAGGCCCGAACAGGATAATCGCCCCAGAGGGCTGAGCAAACGGGTAAGTGGTCGTGGACACCCTTGCTGTCGCCACTATTACGTTCTCCTAGCCAAATGAGCGCCTACCCCGGATCCTCCCCGCGCGCGGTGTAAATCCTTCGTAGTGACGCATGATTAACTGCGCTTCGATCTGATTGATCGTATCCATTGCAACACCGATCACGATCAGAAGCGAGGTACCACCGAAATAGAAATTCACGTTGAGGCCGTCGAGTATCCAGCGAGGAAACGCCGCATCGGCCCAGTTTCCGATCAGCGGAATGTGATGAATCCTGGCACCGGCGATCATCAAATCGGGAATAACCGAGATCAGCGCCAGATAGAGGCCGCCCACCATCGTGATCTTGGTCAGGATTTCATTGATGTGGTCCGCCGTCGGCTTCCCCGAACGGATCCCCGGGACGAACCCGCCGTACTTACGCATATTGTCGGCGACTTCGGTCGGGTTGAAAATAATCGACACGTAGAAAAAGCAAAAGAAGACGATGCCGAGGATGTACAGCAACTCGTAGAGCGGCTCGCCGTACGCGATCGGTTCAAGCAACCGCTGCAGATACGGGCTGTCTCGCACAACAAGGCTCAGGGTCTGCGGGAACGCCAGGATCGACGAAGCGAAAATAACAGGAATCACGCCGCCCGAGTTGACCTTCAGCGGCAAGTGCGTCGATTGCCCGCCCATCATGCGGCGGCCCACGACGCGCCGTGCATACTGCACTGGAATACGCCGTTCGCCACGCTCAACCAACACAATGAACGCCAGGATCAGAACCATCACCCCAAGGATGAGGACCAACTGCAGCAGATTCCACTGCTCGGTGACGAACACGTTTTCGTAGATGTTTTGCAGAGCGCTCGGCAGACCCACCACGATACCGGCGAAGATGATCAGCGACATGCCGTTACCGATACCGCGCTCGGTAATCTGTTCGCCGAGCCACATGATGAAAGCCGTGCCTGTCGTCAGGGTGACAATGGTCATCAATACGAAGCCGATGCCGGGCTCGTAGACTAGATTCGGGCTGCTCTGCAGGCCGATCGCAATGCCGGCTGACTGCACGATACTCAAACCGATCGTCAGATAACGCGTCCACTGCGTGATCTTGCGGCGCCCGAGTTCACCCTCTTTCTGGAGCTTTTCGAGGGTCGGGACGACGACGGTCATCAACTGCAAGATGATCGATGCCGTGATATAGGGCATGATGCCCAGAGCAAAGATCGTCAAGCGCTCGAGCTGGCCGCCCGAGAACATATTCATGAGCCCGAGCGCCGTGCCCGCCGCCTGCTGGAACATCTCCTGCAACTGCGCGGTATTGATGCCCGGAGTAGGAATATGGCCGCCGATACGGTAAACGGCCAACATCCCCAGTGTGAAGAGAATTCTCCTCCGCAGGTCGGGAATCTTAAAGACGTTAGCGGCGGCTTCCAAAAACTTCATGACTTCGACTCAATCACCGTTACCTTGCCGCCGGCGGCCTCAATCTTCGTCCGCGCCGAGGCGGTGACATAGTGAGCCGAGATCTCAATGGCACGCGAAATTTCGCCGTTGCCGAGAATTTTCAGCCCGTGCTTCAGAGAACGAATGACGCGCTTCTCAAGGAGTAGTTCGGGCGTAAAAGCGGCCCCTTCAATCGTCTCAAACCGCGAGACGTTGACGATGGCGTACTCCTTGCGGAACGGGTTGTGGAACCCGCGCTTGGGCACGCGCCGAACGAGCGGCATTTGGCCGCCTTCAAAACCGCGCTTGCGGCTGTAGCCGCTGCGAGACTTTTGACCCTTTTCGCCGCGCCCGGAGGTCTTGCCCCAACCCGAGCCTGGACCACGCCCAATGCGCTTGCGCTTGTGATTCTGCCCGGCCGGAGGATGTAATTCACTCAAATTCATTCCGATACCTCGACCATGTGGGGAACCTTGTTGATCATGCCGCGAATCGCGGCGTCGTCAGGGCGCTCCACGGTCTGATTGATGCGCCGCAGACCAAGCCCCTTGACAACCTTCTTGAGCTTGCCCGGGATGCCAATAGGACTGCGGACTAAACGAATTTTCAACATCTTCGGCATTCTGACTCCCTCGCTCAGCCCTTTAGCTCGACGCCGCGCATACTGGCCACTTCGTCCCTGTTTCTCAGCTGCAGCAGCGCGGCAAAGGTCGCCTTAACGACGTTGTGCGGGTTCTTTGTGCCGATCGACTTGGTCAGAACGTTCTGGATACCGGCGGCTTCCATCACGGCCCGGACAGCGCCGCCCGCGATCGTGCCCTTACCCTCGCGAGCCGGCTTGAGGAACACCCGCCCGGCGCCGAAACAACCCAGCACCTCATGCGGAATCGTGTGCTTCAGGGTGTTCACCTTGACGAGATTTTTCTTCGCCCTCTCAATCGCTTTGCGGATCGCCGACGGCACTTCCTTGGCCTTGCCGGATGCGAAACCGACGACGTGCTTGGCCGGATCGCCCACGATAACGAGCGCCGAAAAGCTGAGATTCTTGCCGCCCTTCACGACCTTGGTCACACGATTAATCGAGACCACTTGGTCCTTCAGGTTGAGGTCGGCCATCTCCGCTTCAAGGAGTCGCCGCCGAGTAAGTTCCGTTTTCATAAGCTCACTGTGTCGTCAGAATTTGAGTCCCGCCGCACGAGCGGCGTCGGCCAAGGCCTTGACCCGGCCGTGATAGCGATGGCCGCCCCGGTCGAAGACAACCTGCTCGATGCCGGCGTTCTTAGCCCGCTCGGCAACCAGCTTGCCTGTCTCAGTCGCGGCCGCGATATTTCCACCATTCTTGATGGAATTGTCTTTTTCGTTGGTGCCGGCCGACAGCAGCGTCCGGCCGCTATCGTCGTCAATCACTTGCGCGTAAATATGCTGCAGCGACCGAAAGACAGCCAGCCTCGGCCGCTTCGCGTTCCCGCGCAGGCTCTTGCGTATCCGTTTGTGGATATGCGGGCGGGTCTGAGCTCGTAGTTTGCGGCTATACATCGCTTCTGCTCCCTAACCGGACGTCGCGCCGGTCTTGCCTTCCTTCTTCCGCAGCGCTTCGCCTGCATAGCGAATGCCCTTGTTCTTGTAGGGCTCGGGCGGACGAAGCGCGCGAATATTAGCGGCCGTCTGCCCGACAAGCTGGCGATCTGCGCCCGTCACCGACAGTTTCGTTTGACCGTCGACCTTGATATCGGTCCCTTCCGGTATCAGAAACTCGATCGAGTGCGAGTAGCCCAAACTGAATAGCACCACGCGCCCGGAGGCTTGAGCCCGGTACCCGATGCCGACAATTTCGAGGTTCTTCGTGAAACCTTCCGTGACCCCCGTCACCGCGTTCTGAGCCAGACTGCGCGTCAGCCCGTGAAGCGCAGCGTGCTCGTCCCCGCTACGCTTGGCCGTCAGCAAGCCGTCGCTAAACTCCATCTCGATCCCCTCGGGGATCGGACAGAACAGTTCGCCTTTCGGACCCTTGACGCCAAGCCGGCCAGGCGTCAGTTGGATTGTTACCCCCCCTGGTATGGGGATCGGTTTGAGACCTACTCTGGACATAAGCGCCTAGTAAACGTTACAGAGGATCTCTCCCCCAACTCCTTTTTGACGGGCCTGCGCGCCGGTCATCACGCCGTGGGACGTCGAGAGGATATTAATCCCCAAGCCGCCGATCACACGCGGAATCTTCTGCGCGCCGACAAAAACCCGCCGCCCCGGACGCGACACACGTTCGATCTTGGTGATCACGGGCCGCGACTCCGAGTTGTACTTCAGATAGGCCTTGATCGTCACCTTGGCGTCGTCTTCGGCGACGCGGTAGGTGGTGATATAGCCTTCTTCCTTGAGTATCCGAACGATCTCGATTCTCAGCTTAGAGGCTGGAATCTCGACTTTCGTATGGCGCGCACCCAGCCCATTGCGGATACGCGTCAGTGTGTCGGAAACAGGATCTACTTGCATTCAATCACTCCCGCCTTCCTCACCAACTGCTCTTCACTATTCCCGGTAGATCGCCCTGTAAGGCCAACTGCCGAAAGCAGATACGGCATAGCCCGAATTTGCGAATGAAGCCCCGCGGCCGCCCACACCGCCAGCAGCGGTTGCGGTGACGCACCTCGTACTTGGGCTTCTTCAAATCCCTGGCGATTTTAGCTGTGGTCGCCATCTGTTATTTTCCCCATTTCTCCTGTTAGGCGCGAAATGGCATGCCCATATGGCGTAGCAGCGACAGACCCTCTTGATCGGTCTTCGCGGTCGTCACCATAGTGATATTCATGCCCGTCATCTGATCAACCTTCACGTAATCAATTTCCGGGAAGATCACATGCTCTTTGATTCCCAGCGTATAGTTGCCGCGCCCGTCGAACGCCTTCGGCGAAACGCCTCGAAAGTCTCGAACCCGCGGCAGCGCGACGCTGATCAGCCGGTCCAGGAACTCGTACATGCGGTCGCCGCGCAATGTAACGGCGCATCCGATCGGCATGCCCTCTCTTAATTTGAATGCCGCAATCGACTTGCGCGCTTTCGTGATAATTGCCTTCTGACCGGCAATGGCGCCCAGCTCCGCGGCCGCCGTATCCAGCAGGCGGGCGTTTTGCGTCGCCTCGCCCAGCCCGATATTGAGCTTAACCATTGCGATCTTCGGAATCGCCATCGAACTCGAATACCCAAACTCTTTTTGCAGCGCCGCGATCACCTCACCGCGGTAGTGCAGCTTGAGCCGCGGAGGCGGAACTTCCCTCGGCGACGCGCCCTCACCCTTGGGGGCCTTGGCGGGCCTAGCAGAGATCGCAGGCTTAGCGGCCTTGGCGGGCTTTCCGCCAGACGGCTTCTCGCCCTTGGCTTTCTTCGGTTCGGCCGCTGTGGCTTTCTGTTTTTCTTTCGCCATCGGTTACTTGTTCTCCAACAGGGCGCCCTCACGCACGGCAACTCGCGATCGATTGCCGTCCGCATCGATATGCGTTCCGATGCGGGTTCGCTTACCGTCCGCCGTCACAAGCATGACATTCGAAATGTGCAGCATCGACTCGCGCTCGGCAATACCACCCTTGATCTGGCGCTGCGGGTTCGGGCGCACATGCTCTTTGACCTTCTGGACATCCTCGACCAGTATTCGGCCTCGGGTGCGGTCGACCTGCAAGACCCGCCCCTGCTTGCCCTTATCCTTACCGGCAATCACCAGCACGGTATCGTTCTTGCGGATCTTCGTCTTCACCCGCTGTTGCTGTACGGCTCGCATATTAGATTCTCTTGTTCCGAAATCCGTTCCGCCTACAGCACCTCGGGTGCGAGCGAAACAATCTTCATAAACCGCTTATCGCGGAGTTCACGCGCGACCGGGCCGAAAACACGCGTTCCAATCGGCTCACCCAACTCGTTGACCAGAACCGCCGCGTTCGTATCAAATCGAATGTAGGTGCCATCCTTACGGCGCGCTTCCTTGCGCATCCTGACGACAACCGCACGGACAACCGTGCCTTTCTTGACACTCGAATCCGGCGACGCTTCGATCACGGAAGCCATCACAATGTCACCAAGGCCGGCTTTCGACCCCGTGCTGCCGCCGCGCGGCAAAATACACCGCAGCCGCCGCGCACCCGAGTTGTCGGCGACATCCAGCCGCGTCTGCATCCCGATCATTTCAATTCACTCCTTGACCGCGCGCTCATTGCACCTGGCTCGCTCTCCAAACCACTTCCGCCAGCCGCCACCGCTTGAGCTTGCTCAGCGGACGGCTTTCAACGATCCGCACGCGATCACCCGGCTTGGCGTCGCCCGTTTCGTCGTGGGCGTAGAACTTTTTCTTACGGGTCACCACTCGCCGGTAGAGCGGATGGGGAACACGCCGACTCACCTCGACGACAATCGTCTTCGCCATCTTCGATTCGACGACGATGCCGATCTTTTGGGTCTTGTGTCCCGTTACTTGTGTCGATTCCGCCATACTTGCGTTACCCTCGTCCGGCTTGAACGGCCGCCTTTTCGTTTCGGACGGTCAGTACCCGGGCCAAATCCCTGCGCAGCACGCGATACTTCTTGAGCCCATCGGCCTGCCCCATTCCTAACTGAAACCGCAGCCGGAACATCTGCTCGCGAATATCCGCCTCTTTCGCCACGAGCTCCCCCGCATCCAGATCCCGAAATTCTTGCGCTCTCATACCAACGCCCCCGAACTGCGGCTAATGAAGCGAGTCGGCAGCGGCAGCTTGTGCGACGCCAACTGCATCGCGCGGCGCGCCAGATCCTCGGGCACGCCTTCCATTTCGAACAACATCCGTCCCGGCCTCACAACCGCCACCCATTGCTCCGGCGCGCCCTTACCCTTACCCATGCGCGTTTCAGCGGGCTTCTTCGTGATCGGCTTATCGGGGAAGATGCGGATCCACAGTTTGCCGCCGCGCTTGATATGGCGCATCATCGCGACTCGCGCTGCTTCGATCTGGCGGTCCGTGATCCATCCCGCTTTTTCGACCTTCAACCCAAAGTCGCCGAACGAAAGGGACGAGCCACGCCAAGCCTTACCGCGGCGCTTGCCGCGCTGGACCTTGCGGTGCTTCACTTTCTTTGGCATCAACATCGCTATATTCCTCGATCGTTATCTTCCGTTGCCGTCAGCCTTCGGATGGTTCTTTGCCTACTCCCGCGCTCGTGTCGCCTTCAGGAGCGGCGACTTCCGGAGCTGCAGCTTCGGGGGCGGCAATCTCCGCGGCGACTGGCACCGGGGAAACATCCTCTAGCGGAACCGCCGCTTCTACTTCCGCACCCACCAGCGGCGGCCGCACCGGGGCCAGCGCCCCCTCGGCCGGAGCGGGAGCAGGGACGGGAGCCGCCGGGGTCGGCTGAGCAACGCCTTCCCGCCGGCTGCGATCCATGGTGCGCGCGGCACGAATTCTTTCACGCTCGCGTTCGGCGACCGACCGCGCCTCGCGGCGCCGGGCCGGTTCGAGGTCACCCTTCACTCCGCCAGCGGCTAGTGTCGAGGCCTTGGTGTCGATAATCTCGCCCCGATAGATCCAGCACTTCACCCCGATCACGCCATAGGTCGTGCGAGCTTCAGTAAACCCGTAGTCAATGTCGGCGCGCAATGTCTGCAACGGCAAACGGCCTTGCAAATACCATTCGGTGCGCGCGATCTCGTGTCCATTCAAACGTCCCGCCACCCAAATCTTAATGCCCTTACAGCCGAACCGTAGCGCCGAGTCAACAGCCTTACGCATGGCGCGCCGGAAGGCGACCCGCTTTTCGATCTGCAGAGCAACGGACTCGGAAACCAACTGCGCATCGAGCTCCGGGCGGTGAACTTCCTGAATGTCGATGTAGACTTCGCGTTTCGTGCGCTCCTGAATTTCAGCCTTGAGCTTTTCAATTTCCGAGCCGCGCCTTCCAATAACAATCCCGGGCCGAGCCGTGCGAATCGTAATGCGGAGCTTATTGCCGGGGCGGTCGATTTCGACCGAGCTGATACCCGCCGCTTTCAGGCGGCTTCGCAGGGTGGTCTTCAGGCGTATATCTTCCTTCAGCAACTCCACGTAACCCTGCTTGGCGAACCAGCGGGAACCCCAGGTCTTCGTGTAGCCCAGCCGGAATCCGTAAGGATGTACTTTTTGGCCCATAGCGCGTCCGTTTAAATCTCCCGAAAACCTACTCTTGTGTCGGCTCCTTGGCCACTTCTTCCTGCCCGTCCGATACGGTCACAACGATGTGCGCGAGGTGATGCACGTAGCGATACGCGCGGCCCATCGGCGCCGGCCGCAGGCGCTTCAGGCGCGGCCCATCGTTTACGAATACTTCCTTGACGAACAGCTGATCGACATCGGCCTCACCGTTGTTCTCGGCATTCGCCATCGCCGAGCGCAGCACTTTCGCGATCTGCGGAGCGGCGCGTTTATTCGTCACCCGCAGAATCATCAGCGCCTCTTCGACTTTTCGTCCGCGGATCTGATCCACGACGAGCCGAGCCTTCTGCGGTGAAAGCCGGATGTACCTCATCTTTGCCGTCGCTTGCATCTTCGTATTCCGTTCCTACTTGCTGCTCTTCGCGCCCCTGTCCCCGGAGTGACCGCGAAATGTGCGCGTCGGGGCAAATTCGCCCAGCTTGTGGCCAACCATGTCCTCGGTGATAAACACCGGAATAAACTTGCGTCCGTTGTGGACCGCGATTGTGCAACTCACCCACTCAGGCAAAATCGTCGACCGTCGCGACCAGGTCTTGACGACTTTCTTGTCAGCCCCGAGCGCCTCGATCTTACGGTTCAGGTGCTCGTCGTAAAACGGCCCCTTTTTGAGCGATCGACCCATCGTTTTATCTCTCTCCGGTCCCTATTGCCGTTTCTTCTGTCCGCGGCGCACGAGAATGTACTTGTCGCTGCGCTTGTTGTTTCGAGTCTTATAGCCGCGCGTCGGCCTGCCCCAAGGCGTCACCGGGTGCCGTCCGCCCGAGGAGCGGCCTTCACCGCCGCCGTGCGGATGGTCGACCGGGTTCATCGATACGCCACGATTGGAAGGGCGCCGACCCTGCCAGCGCGACTTGCCGGCCTTGCCATACGTAACATTTCCGTGATCGGAGTTACCCACCTGCCCGACCGTCGCCATGCACTCTGCCAGGACACGGCGAGTCTCGCCCGACGGCAGCTTCAGCAATGCGTAGGCGCCTTCCCGTGAAACCAAACGCGTTTCCGTTCCCGCCGCCCGCGACAGCTGGCCGCCCTTGCCCGGGCGCAGCTCAACGTTATGAACAAGGGTACCCGGCGGGATGTTCTTCAGCGGCAGGGCATTCCCGACCAGAATATCGGCTCCAGGACCCGACATGATCGTCATGCCAACCTTCAACCCCGTCGGCTGCAAAATATAACGTTTTTCGCCATCCTGATAGTTCAGCAGAGCGATATTCGAAGAACGGTTCGGGTCGTATTCGATGGCCGCGACGACAGCCGGGATACCGTGCTTGTCGCGCTTGAAATCGATAATGCGGTACCTGCGCTTGTGGCCGCCGCCACGCGACCAAATTGAGATACGACCTTCGCTGTTGCGACCGCCCGTGTTCGACTTACCCTCGACGAGCGATTTCTCCGGCTTCGGGCGCGTGATCTCATCACGCACGACCGTCGTCTGGAAGCGCCTCGTGGCTGTAGTTGGCCTGTATGTTTTAATCGCCATGGCTGAAATCGAACCCTCGTCTCTTCGAGGTCAATCGGACAGGCTAAACCTGCGCGTACTCCACCATCTTCTGATCGGCCTTGAGCTTCACGTAGGCCTTCTTCCATCCGGGCTTGCGCCCCACCGACTGCCCGCGGCGCTTGACCTTGCCCATGTACATCGCGGTCCGGACACCGGCGACCTTAACCTTGAAAATGTGCTCGACAGCGTTCTTGATATCCGTCTTGGTAGCCTTCGGGTTAACCCGAAAGCACATCGTATGCTGGAGCGCGCGGCGCGTCTCGGCTTTTTCCGTTATCACGGGAGTGCGAATAGCATCGTACGGACTCATGACAGCACCTCGCTACAGTGGACCGCGGCCGACTCGGTAAAGACAACCTTGCGGTGACCCAGCAAATGATACGGATGCACGTCGCGGGACCGCATCAACGTCACGCCGGCCAAATTGCGGCTTGAGAGAGCAAGATTCGGGTTGTCCGAATTGTCGACAATCAGAACCGAGCGGTCCAGATCCAGCAGTCCCAGAATTCCCCTGAATTCCTTCGACTTGTGACTCTCAAGCGTGAACTCCTTCACAACCTTCAGCGCTCCATCCTGAAGGCGGCTACTCAAGGCGGACCGCAGCGCCCCTAACTCCATCTTCTTCGGCAGGTGGTAACTGTAGTCGCGTGGCTGCGGCCCATGAACCGTGCCGCCCGATCGCCATAACGGCGAGCGAATCGAGCCAATCCGCGCCCGGCCGGTTCCCTTTTGCCTCCAGGGCTTGCGACCCGATCCGGAAACTTCCGCCCGCCCCTTGGTCTTATGCGTGCCCGCGCGCTGGCCCGCTTGATAGTGATGGACCGCCTGATAGAGCAGCGCCTGGTTAATCTTCGCGCCGAAGACCACGTCGCTCAGTTCGATGGAACCGACAACCTGATTCTTTAGATCGATGACGTCTACTTTCGGCATGACATTAACTCACGATGCGGCGAACAATCACGTAGCCGCCATTAGGGCCGGGAACGGCACCCTTGACGAGTAGAACGTTGTCGTCCGCCTGAACTTCCACAATCTCGAGATTCCTGGCAGTGACGCGCTGGTGGCCCATATGCCCCGACATGCGCATCCCCTTATAAACCCTTGACGGATACGAACTCGATCCAATCGAGCCCGGCGCGCGCTTCGACATCGAGCCATGCGACATCGGCCCGCGGCTGAAGTTGTGGCGCTTAATCGTTCCGGCAAAGCCGCGGCCCTTGCTCGTGCCAATCACATCGACACGCTCAGCCACTTCAAAATCAGCCGCTAGAATGCGGTCACCCGCCTTCCACTCCTGCTCTTCGATTTCATCCAGAAGGAGCTCACGGAGAAAGCGACACGGCGCGACATCAGACTTCGCGAAATGTCCTCGCATCGGGCGATTGAACCGGCTCTCTTTCAAAAACTCCACCAGGCCCACTTGCAGCGCCTCGTAGCCATCATTGCCGGAGGTCTTACGGCTGACGACAACGCACGGGCCAGCCTGCAGCGCCGTCACCGGCACCACCCGTCCGTCCTCGCGGAAGATCTGCGTCATCCCGATTTTTTTTCCTAAAATGCCTGGCGTCATGTTCCTACTCCCGCCCCATTCGGTTTCCAGTCATCGCTACCCGCCAAATGCCTTGATCTCGACATCAACGCCGGCAGGCAGATCGAGTCGCATCAGTGCATCGACCGTCTCCTGTGTCGGCTCGAGAATGTCGAGCAATCGCTTATGCGTGCGCATTTCAAACTGCTCCCGCGAGCGCTTATCCGCATGCGGCGACCGCAAGACGGTGAACTTGTTCTTTACGGTCGGAAGCGGTATTGGACCCGCCACCGAGGCACCCGTCCTTTTGGCTGTGTCGACAATCTCGCCTGTTGACTGGTCGAGGATTCGATGGTCGTAGGCCTTAAGGCGGATACGGATACGTTCTTTGGGCATGAAAATTTACTCTACAATCTCGCTGACGGTACCGGCGCCGATCGTCCGCGAACCTTCCCGGATCGCGAACCGCAGCCCCTTCTCCATCGCCA
>JAQBUE010000285.1 GCA_027624045.1 Acidobacteriota bacterium | reverse complement strand
GGCGCGCCGCTGGCCACCCCGCTGCTTCTCGCCGCCTGAAAACAGGGTATTCTGCCACAGGCTGCTAACGAAGCGGGCCGTTATGCGTTCCCGAATCTCGGTTCCGGTCTCTACAAGATCACAGCGGAACTGAGTGGCTTCAAGACCGGCACGACGGGCGAACTTCGCCTGGAAGTCAACCAGACGCTTGAGTTCGACATCGCCATGGAGATCGGCGAGGTGAGCGAGCAGGTGGAAGTCACCGGTGTCGCTCCGTTGCTGCAGACGAGCGACTCGCAGGTCGGCGGTCTCATCGAAAACAAGCAGGTCGTGGATCTGCCCATTGCCGCGCGGGACATCATGCAGTTGGCGTTGACTGTTGCGGGCGTGGTTGAATCGACCGACAACAACCGTCACCAAACCGAGCGAGCCGGCTGGAACGGATCGTTTAGCGTGCACGGCATCAGTGCGGACTACAACCAGTATCTGTTAGACGGGATGTCCGCCAAAGAACACCAGCACGCGACGAACAGCTTAGCCCCGAACATCGACATGATTCAGGAGATGAAGGTCGAGACAAGCAACTACAGCGCTGAGTTCGGCAGTGAGGCGGGCGGCCAACTGAACATCGTGACCAAGGGGGGGCTCGAACGAGTTGCATGGAACGCTGTTTTGGTTTAACCGTAACAGCGCGACCGGCGCGCGGGCGCGGTTTGCCGATGAGACACCGTTCCAGAACCGAAATACCTGGGGCGCGGTCGTTGGAGGCCCGATCGTCAAGAACAAGACCTTTGGCCTGTTTTCGTACGAAGAAGTTCGGCTCAGAAAAGGATTCGCGCAGAATTCGACCGTGCCGACAGCGGCCATGAAGGGGGGGCGATTTCTCGGCGCTGATGGGGACTGACTCATCAAACGCGGTGCCGATCCCGATCTACGATTGGACCACCGGCCAACCGTTCGCAAACAATACAGTGCCGACAACCAGGTTGCACCCTCTGTCGGTGGGCTTCATCGGTGAGTTTATTCCCGATCCCAACCGGGCGGGCCTTGGCGGCATTCGGCCGGTCCAGAACTACCAGCTTGTCGACGCGCAGAAGACCGATACTCCGCAGCTTTCCGCACGCGTGGATCACAACTTCTCTGACAACGATCGGCTCTTCTCGCGCGTCAGTTGGAGCGACACGGATACGATCGCGCCACAGGTGTTTCCGGCGTTCGGCTATGCCCAGAACAACGCGGTCTACAACACCGTGTTGAACTACTCCAAGACTCTCAGCCCGACGTCGATTTTCGAGTTCAAAGCCGGCTACAGCCGCTTTAACCAGATCGAATTGACGGAGAACGCTTTCGTTCGTGACGTATCGGCGGACCTGAGTCTGAAGGGCGCCTGCTCGCAGCCCGCCTGCTGGCATGCTCCCTACTGGGGCGTTCAGGACTTCAGCACGATGGGGAATCCCAGCGGTGTGACGATGGGTCAGGGCGTCTCAGCGCCTCGTGGCTGGAAGAATGAAATCTTCGAACTGGGTGGCCGCTACTACATAACGAGGGGCAACCACAACTTGCGTATGGGAATGGACGTCCGCAAGCACCGCGACACGTTTCCGGAAGCCATCCGGCCCGCGGGTCAGCACAACTTCAATGGGCAGTGGACCAACTCCCGCGTTCCCGGCGCGGTGGGTCCGGCTTCCGGCGGTTTCGCGTTCGCCGACGCCATGCTGGGGCTGCCTCGTCAGATTCTGGCGAGCGTCGACATCTTCGATCCGAACTTCAGCTCCTTCTCTTTCTTCCCGTGGGTGCAGGACGATTGGAAGGTCACTTCAAAGCTAACGCTCAACATTGGCCTGCGCTATGAGCGGGCGGGTCGACCTTTTTCGCGAAACGACTCGATTGCAAACTTCCTGGAGGTCTCGCCGGGCGTAGGCCGCATCATGACGCCGTCAACTCGACCTCCTCCAGCGGGTTTCAGCGACACGTTTATTACGGCCCCGCCCGAGTTCAGCCGGGCCTTGATGCACAACGACAACAACAACTTCGCGCCGCGCATCGGGTTCGCCTACAAAGCCGGCGACAACACAGTCGTTCGCGGCGCCTACGGCCTCTTCTCGCAGCGCGACAACGCTTGCACCTGGATCGGCATCTCGATCAATTCCCCCTGGATACGCACGGGGAATGTCGTGCTGGGTGTCAACCAGAACGATATCGACACCTTCCCCGTCGACGATTTGGGCCCCGTCGTCAACTTCGTCGCTCCGGGCAGCAAGCCGTCAATTATCGCAATGACCACGGTCTGGAAAGATGCGTACGTCCAGCAGTGGAACCTCTACATCGATCACTCGCTCAGCCAGTCGTTGGTCGCGAAGATTGGCTATGTGGGGAACCATGCGGTCGGCCTGCGCCGTCAGAACAGCCCCTTTAACTCGCCGCCGCCGGGCCCGGGCGATGTCCAGTCACGCCGTCCGTTCCAGGATCTCAGCAGCATCACGATGCGCGACACCGACGGCCACTCCACCTATCACGGGCTGGAGTTGCAGCTTGAGAAACGCTACGCCGCGGGCGTCACATTCGTGACCGCTTATACACACTCGAAGGTGCTGGACAACAACAACAACCTGAACCATTGGTTCGGAGGCAACCCGGCGCTGAATAGAGGTCCTTCGTCGCTGCACCTGTCGGACCGCTTTACGTTCTCCGGCATCTACGAGCTGCCGTTCGGTAAGGGACGCAGTTTCGGAGACGGCATGCCCGCGGCGGCGAACGCGATTCTCGGAGGGTGGGACATCAGCAGTATTGTTGTCCTGCGCACGGGGAACCCGCTTTTCGTGACGACTCGTGGAAACATCGCCAACACTGTGAATATCACCCAGGTGCCGAACCTGCTCGGCGATCCCAACTTGTCGCGAGGCGAGCGCGGTTGGGACACTCCTTTCTTCCGAACCGGAAGCGATATTTGGGCCGAACCGGCGCAGCATACGCTGGGCACGGCGGGCGTTCGGCCGCTCCATGGACCGGGCAACCGTCGCTGGGACTTCTCGATCTACAAGACCCATAAGTTCTCAGAGGAGGGTATGGAGATCCAGATCCGGGCTGAGTTCTTTAACTTCACGAACCACCCGAATATGGGTAATCCCAACACGCAGTTGGGCAACGCCGCCTTCGGCAAAGTCAACAGCAGTTGGGGCTTGGACAACCCGCGTGAAGTCTCGTTCGGGATCAAGTTCCGGTTCTGACAAGTTTCGATGTAAACCTTTAAGATAGAAGCCCGCGGCCCCAGGGTCGCGGGCTTCCTTCGTTTCCGAGCACAGCAGCCATGACAAATTTCCCCAATCCCCGCAGCCGATTCATTCCTTCATTCTTCGTTGCCGTTATTGTTCTCACGTTCATCTCGGGTTCAGCTTCCGCCGCCTGGAAAGCCGGCGCGGCCAAGGTGGATATCACACCGTCGGAACCGATTTGGCTGGCCGGCTATGGCAGCCGCGACCGCCCTGTGTCTGATGTCTTACAGCGTATCTACGTCAAGGCTCTAGCCTTGCAGGATGATTCGGGGCGCGTCTCTGTACTGGTAACGAGCGACCTGCTTGGCTTTACGGCGGGGTTGTCGAAAGGCGTCGCCGAGCGCGTCGAAAAGAAGCACGGGATTGCGCGTGCTGGATTGGCTTTCAATGCGTCGCACACGCATAGCGCGCCGGTGGTGGGCGAGTTGTTGCGGCCCGCCTACGGCCTGGGTCCTGCGCATGTCGCTCCGATCAAGCGCTACACCGAAAAGCTGGAAGACCAGGTTGTTGACGTGATTGACAAGGCGATCGGTAAGCTGAAACCCGCGACGCTGAGCTACGAGCAGGGACTGGCCGGCTTCGCCGTGAACCGCAGACGCGCTGGACGTGGGACGAAGCATTATCCCTCTCCGGTGGACCACGATGTGCCCGTTCTGGCCGTCAAGGATAGTGCGGGGAAGGTCACAGCGGTTGTTTTCGGCTATGCCTGCCACGCGACAGTGCTGAGCGGCTACGAGATTAGCGGCGACTGGCCCGGATGGGCGCAGGAGGGCGTTGAGAGCCTGTACCCAGGCGCGGTTGGACTGTTCGTTCAAGGCTGCGGTGCCGATGCGAATCCTCTGCCGCGACGCACTGTCGAGCTGGCGAAGCGTTATGGAGCGACGCTTGCCGACGCGGTGGATCAAGTCGTCAAAGGCACGATGCAAAAGGTCGAAGGGAACCTTAGGGTCGCCTTGGAACATGTCCCGCTGCCGTTTCAGACACCTCCTACGAAGGAAGAGTTGCAGTGGCGTATCAAGACGGAAACGTCGGAATCCCGCAAACGCCACGCCGAGTATATTCTTGAAAAACTCGACCGCGACGGTAAACTGGCGACTGAGTACTCGTATCCGTTGCAGGTCTGGCAGTTTGGCGATGACATTACTTTTATCGTGATGGCGGGCGAGGTTGTCGTCGATTACTCGCTACGATTCAAGAAGACGTATGGCTGGAACAATACCTGGGTGGCCGGTTACTCGAACGACGTGTTTGCGTACATTCCGTCGGAGCGGGTTCTGCACGAAGGCGGCTATGAGGGCGGTGGGGCGATGATTCCCTACGGCCAGCCGCGCCCGTTCAAGGCCGGCGTGGAAGAGATCATCGCCAATAAGGTTGACGAGCTTGTCCAACGAGTTAACGGCCAGCCCTAACAGCCTGTGGTGGAAGTCCCACATTGAAACAAGAGTCGATAAACTTGTTCTATGGCAATGGG
>JAQBUE010000284.1 GCA_027624045.1 Acidobacteriota bacterium | reverse complement strand
CACCCTATTTCGTCCCCGGCCTCGACCTACCGCATTTCAGGATCATTCTTGGATTGGAAAATGCTAGCCTCAGGTGACAAGCTGTGGAATCAACCCGCCGTGAACATCCGTGAGCCGCATGTGGCGGCCGTTAAAGAAGTATGTCAGGCGTTTGTGGTCCATCCCCAGCAAGTGAAGGATCGTTGCGTGGATGTCGTGATAGGTGTAGACCGGGTCGAGCGCCTTGTAGCCGAACTCATCGGTGTTGCCGATCACCTGGCCGCCTTGGATGCCCGCGCCGGCCATCCAAATGGTGAGGGCATCAGGGTTGTGGTCGCGCCCGACGCCTCGTTGTGAGATCGGCATTCGGCCGAACTCGGAATGCCAAACGACAAGCGTCTCATCGAGCATGCCGCGCTGTTTGAGATCGCGAATCAAAGCAGCCATCGGCTTGTCAACTTCGTAGGCGTGTTGGGTATGGTTCTCAACCAAATTAGAATGTGCGTCCCAGGTATCGATATTCTGCTGCACGAGCGCGCCATTGTAGAGCTGCACGAAACGAACGCCGCGTTCCACCAAGCGCCTTGCGAGTAGGCACTGCTTGCCAAAAGGCTCTGTCACCGGATCGTCAAGCCCGTACATCTTTTTCGTGGCTTCACTCTCGCCGCTGATGTCGACGGCCTCCGGCGTGCAGCCTTGCATACGGTAGGCGAGCTCGTAGGAGGCGATGCGCGCCGCCAGTTCGGTGCTACCTGGATATTGGCGCGCGTGCTCTTCGTTGAGCCACGCCAAGTGATCGAGCCGCGCGCGCTGTTGTTGCGGAGTGACGTCGGCCGGCGGATTCAGGTCTAACACCGGGTCGCCGGTCGAACGAAAGACAGTCCCTTGGTACGCTGCCGGCAGAAACCCGCTGCCCCAATTCGTCGGGCCGCTAAAGGGGCCGCCACGCGGATCGTAGATGACCACAAAGGCCGGCAGGTTCTGATTCTCAGTGCCAAGACCATACGTAACCCAGGAACCAACACTGGGGAAACCCATACGCAGAGAGCCTGTATTCCACTCGTAGTGCGCCAATACGTGATCGTTTGAGCGCCCCTGGCAGGAACGGACGAGAGCAATGTCGTCGACCACTCCAGAAACGTGCGGGAACAGGTTCGATACGTAGATTCCGTTGTCCCCAAACTGCCCGAAGCCGAACGGGCTGCGCATCAGCGGACCCGGATAACCTTGCCGAACCCGAATCTCTCCCTTGCCCTCAAGCGGCTGGCCGTGGAACTTGTCGAGCATGGGCTTGGGATCGAAGGTGTCGACGTGACTCACGCCTCCGCTCATGAACAGCGAGATGACCGCCTTGGCCTTCGGCCGGAAGTGCGGCGGCTTCGGCAGAACCGGAGTCTCGGCGTCCGTCGTCGTTACGCAAGCGCCCGGGGTATCCGCGGCGAGCAGCCCCTCATGATTCAGCAGGTAGGCCAACGCGAGTCCGCTCATTCCTTCGCCGGCGCGAAAGAGAAGGTCCCGCCGCGACATGTAGCGGCTGCGTTCAAACGGTCCTGGATTGCTGGTTGCCATCGGAGGTGGGAAAGTCAGTTCAAGTACACAAACTCGTTCAAGTTCAAGATCACGTCGCAAAGATCCACGAGAGCATCCAGATCGGCATCGGCCGACCCCCGTCCCAAGTGATCCGCGCGCTGCCGCTCAATGAACGAGATATTCCGAGACAACTCACGTTCAGTCGGCGCGCGGCTCAGAGCAATCTGATAGGCCTGGCGAATCCTTGGCTCAGTCGCCGCTCCGGCTTCTTCCGCGACGCGCTGCGCGAACGACCTGGCCTGCCCGAGGACGAAGGGGTTATTCAACAGCGTAAGCGCCTGCGTTGCTACGGTCGATACGTTCCGGCGCTCACACGTGATACTCGGGTCGGGCTGGTCGAGTACCTCGAACATCGGGTACTTGAGGCCCCGCTTCCAGTAGGAATAGACGCTGCGCCGCCAGACGTCGGGGCCTTCTTCGGTCAAATCCCATTTACCTTTTCCGGAGGATCTCCAGACGGTCTCGGGTATCGGCGGGAAAAAGGGCTGTCCACCCATCTCCTCGTTCAACGTGCCGGCCGCGTCCAGCATAATGTCTCTGATTCCCTCGGCTTCGAGACGCCGCTGCGGGAACTTCCACAGGAAACGATTGCGAGGATCGCCGGAACTCTTTTGCGCCTCGCCGATTGACGCCATCTGGTAGGTTCGCGACGACATGATCAGGCGATGCATCGCCTTGACGCTCCAGCCGCTCTCGCGAAACTTCACGGCCAGCCAATCGAGCAGTTCGGGATGAGTGGGTTGTTGACCGAGCCGGCCGAAGTTGCTCGCGGTGCTGACCAGGCCTGTCCCAAAATGATGGGCCCAGATGCGGTTAGCCATCACGCGCGCCGTTAGGGGGTGGGCGTCACTGGTGATCCACTCGGCCAGCGCACGGCGGTTGCCCGTGGTATCTGTGCGGCCGGTTGGCGGACGCGGCTTAAAATCATCCTCTGGATTGAGTACGTGCAAGAAGCCGGGCTCGACCTCGGGGCCTTTCGTTAAGTGGTCTCCGGTTGGAAGCAGGTGCGCCTTGGGATACTGGAACGGCTTGCCTAGACCGGGCAAGAAACTCCCTTCGAAACCGTAAGACTCTCGCCGGCCCTTGCCCGGTTTAACTTCATCGCCCGCGCCATCGGGAGCGAAGCGGTAGTCGCCGTCACGCACACCCATCGCGACAGGCAAAGGTGCGGGCGGATCTTTCTCGATCGCTTTGATTTGGCCGCGGAGTTTCTCGATCTCCGCTTTCTGCTCGGGCTTGAGCAGGTAGTTCACACTGCCTGCGCCGATTGAAAGGACCTGCTCGGCCAGAAGCTGCTGTCCCGCCGTGCGCTGGGCTCGCGGCGTGTGAACCGCGACCTGAATCTCCTCGGGGAATTCCTTCAACTTGCCTTCGAACGCGGCCTTTCGGTAGGGTTCCTGGATCTCGGCGATGCGTACTTTCAGCGGGGCAAGCTGGGCTTCGACCGCGGCATTCTTCTCTTCATAAGCCCTGACCTGATCTTTCGGCGCCAGCGGATGATCGTAGTTCACAAAAGGGAAGAAGACCGCCATCATGCGGAAGTAGTCAAGCTGCGCGATGGGATCGAACTTGTGATCGTGGCAGCGCGCGCAATCCACCGACAATGCCATGAACGCCCGGCTTGTCGTGGCGATGATGTCATCGAGGTAGGCGTAGCGGTACTGCGGATTGTCCTTTTCGCGGAACCCGACGCGCGGGCCGACGCGATAGAAACCAGTCGCGATCAAGCTGTCGTGCGTAGGTTCGTCGAGTTCGTCACCGGCGAGTTGTTCCCGAACGAACTGGTCGTAGGGCTTATCGTCGTTGAACGCCCGGATGACGTAGTCGCGATAGCGCCAGGCGTTCGGGAAGTCGAAGTCGTGCTCGTAGCCGTGGCTGTCAGCGTAGCGGGCAACGTCGAGCCAGTGGCGTCCCCAACGTTCGCCGTAATGCCGCGACGCCAGCAAGCGCTCGATAATTTCGTCGAATGCGTCATCGGACGTGTCGTCGACAAACGCCTCGACTTCACGCGGTTTGGGAAGCAGCCCGGTGAGATCAAGATAGGCCCGCCGAATCAACGTACGGCGGTCGGCCGGTTGCGCGGGTGTGAGGTTTTCCGCGCTGAGCTTGCGATAGATAAATGCATCAATGGGATGCTTGTTCCAGTCCGCTGCGGCCACTTTGGGCGCTTCGGGCTGCGCGATGGGCCGGAACGCCCACCAAACTTCCTGCCCGCCGGCGGAAGCTTGCTTGTCCGCGTCGTCAACCGCCGCGCCCTGTTCGATCCAGGCGCGGATTGCGGTGATCTGGCTATCTTCAAGCGCGCCGCCCAACGGCATGGGGGGCGCTGCCCCGCCGGAGACGTGCAGATATATCAAGCTTTCCGACGGATTTCCGGCAACGACCGCGGGCCCGCGCTTGCCGCCCTTCAGCATGCTTGCGCGTGTTCGCAGGTCGAGGTTCGATTCCCTCGCGGCCTCACCGTGGCAGACAACGCAGTTTTGTTTCAGGATGGGCTCGATGGTTTCCGAGTAGGAAACCACGTCGGCGGCAGGCAGGTAAGCGGGAACGGTAAGAGCGGCTACAGCGACGAGCAGGGAAGGCAGAAATGCGGCGTCTCGGGGGCGTCCCCTCAGCCTGGCCCTGCCTGTTGTTGCTGAGAACACTATCTGGAGGCAAGTGTACGGCGGTCATTCAGTAGTGTCAATGTGTGATTCGCCGCCCGCTGGATCACTCCCAGGGAAGCTTGTCCGTTACTGGACACACCCTCTGGACGGTGGCGTCAACTTGCTTGCCGAGTCTGGCAAGCTGGTCTTCATCCAGCTTGGCCTGGATCTCCTGAAAAAGCTGCCGCTCTTCGATCCGGATGTGGCGATGCAGCAGGTCTCCGAACTCGGTGAGCAGGGGGATGCGCTCATTGTCGCCGGCTGCCGCGACCCGCTGGATCAGATCCTCCAATGCGCGGTGCTGCACGATCAGTTCTTCGACAATTTGGCCGGAGTCGAGATGGGGCCGGATGGCGGGGAAGAGTACCTCTTCCTCGACTTGAAAGTGTCCGAGCAACTCGGCATCGGCCATGCGGGCGACTTTGCCGGCCAGCTCGATCGCTTTCTCTTGAGTTGGTTGGGCTTTGAGGCCACGGTCGATGAGCACCGTCAGCGCCAAGCCGTGTTGATGCTGGTGTGAGAGAGGGATCAGGCTGGGATCGCGCAGCATAGGCTTATTCTAC
>JAQBUE010000283.1 GCA_027624045.1 Acidobacteriota bacterium | reverse complement strand
CAAAGTACTCCGCACTTTGCATCAGCCGGATCCGCCGCGGCCGGAACTGCCGGATGTGGGCGGCTAGAGCGCTTTCTTCACGGGCCACAGTATGGTAGTCGACGGTGTAGCCAAGCTGTCGGAGTTCATCGGCAAAGTGGCGAAGTGCTGACCAGACCAGCACAATCTTCTGTTTGTGGTGAGGGAGCCGTTGCGCCCAATCCAGCGACTCGATCAAGAGTATGATTGTGTCGCGAGGGGAGCGGCTCTTGAGCGCTGCATGCCGCAACGTGAGCTGATCCTCTTGAATCCAGACTGTTTCAGCCATGTCTTGGTATTAGGGGCTAGCTTCCGGCAGCCATCGGTGCGACGGCGCCTTCGGCGACGGCCGCTTTGCCGATACCCCGCAGCATTCCGGCGAAGATTACCTTGTGAATCGGATAGAGCCCGTACCAATAGAGCGGTCCCATGAGCCCCTTGGGTTCAAAGATCGCGGTTTGGTGGATGCGCGAACCGCCAGCGACAGACTCCACTTCGAACTGTAGCCAAGCCCGGCCCGGCACTTTCATCTCGGCAAAAAGCCGCAGCACGTGATTGCGTTGGTGCTCTTCGACGCGCCAGAAGTCCAGAGTGTCGCCGCCGATGGGGTTTTCAGGGTCGCGCCGGCCGCGTCTCATACCTGGCCCTCCCAGCAGAAGATCAAACCAGCCGCGGATGCGCCACAGTAGGGTCGCGAAATACCAGCCGGTATCGCCACCGATGCGGCGGATTGGGGAGAAGGCCTGCTCGACCGAAACAGGTACGTCGATCGAGCGGGTGTCGACAATACGCGATCCCACTCGGATTCCGCCCCAGGAAGATGAAGCGCCTGAGGAGGACAAGGCGTCAGACCAGCGGGTCTGCGCGAATTCACGATCTTCGTTGACGAGTGCTCTCTCGATCGCTTGGCGCAGGTTCCTCGGACGGATCGGGAACACGTCGAGTGCTCGTTTGTCATGCACCACCGTCGCGTTTCGAAGACTGTCGATCAACTTACGGCCGACTCGAGCGTAGATGGGAGTCACCAAGCCGAGCCAAAGGCTTGAAAGGCCGGGAGTGAGGACCGGCACGCTGATGAAATACCGCTTGAGACCTCTTTGGCGCGCGTACTCGGTCATGATGTCCCGGTAGGAAGCCTGGTCAGCGCCGCCAATCTCGAAGACTTCACTTTGTACGGTCTCGTAGTCGAGAGCCGCCATCATGTAAGCGATCACGTCCTCGATCGCGATGGGCTGTGCCAGCGAGCTGACCCACTTCGGTGTCGTCATCACCGGCAACTTGCCGACGAGCGACCGAATCATTTCGAACGACAGGCTGCCCGATCCGATGATGATCGATGCTCGGAATTCGATCGTAGGGACGCCGGACTCCCGAAGGATACGGCCAACCTCTTGACGGCTCGCCAGATGGCTAGAGAGGTCCCTTTCTTCGCCTAGGCCGCCCAGGTAGATGATGCGTTTGACACCCGCTCGTTTGGCGGCTTCCGCGAACGCTGTCGCCGCGCGGCGGTCCTCCTCTTCGAAGTCGCCTCGCGATGCCATCGAATGAATCAAATAGAAAGCCGCCGACACGCCTTCGAGCGCGGCGTCGAGGCTCTCCGGCTCGAGAACGTCGCCGTAGACGACTTCCGTTTGCGAGCCGACACGCGGTTTTAGGAATTCGGGCCGTCGTGCCATGCAGCGGACGCGGCGGTCGGCATCCTCCAAGGCCTGCAATAGGCGTCCGCCGAGATAGCCCGTGGCGCCGGTAAGGAGGATTCTCTCGTTTGCTGTGTTAGTGCTCATGCCGCTCAGCCCTCGCTCTTCCCGCCGCAGAAGGCTAGATCATCGTTAGCGCGAGCCAAGCACGGGCCGTCCATGCGGCTGTGCGGACCCAGTTGGTGGCGACCAGATTACGGTGGATTGTCGGTTCGAAGCCGATGCTGAGCCGGGCGTGCAGAGGGACCTGCATTGTAAAGGTCGAACCCCAAATGAGACCGACGAGCAGAAACCCCGCGAAGGCCGCCGCAAAGGAGAGCGACGCCGGCCGCACCCAGATCAGCAGGAGTGCTGTCGTCGCCTCGATCAGCATGGGCGGCGCGACGATCCACGTGGTCCGGCCGGCGTGTTGGACTTCGTATTGCGCGAATCCGCTCTGGCCAACAGAAGAGAACAGCGGATAGTGGACTACCTGCACGAACCAAATCACGCCCGCCAGGAAGAGCGTCGAGGCGATGTTGGCTGAGACGATGAATGAGGGATCAATCATTGCGTTCACTTATTGCAGGGTTCTTGTCAGAGTTCAGCGGCGCTTCCGCTATCGTAGGATCTGACCTACTATCGTGTGTGCACCGTTCCTAAACCACCATCGACGCCGATCACCTGACCAGTCACCCAGCTCTGATTCGCGTCGAGCAGCCAGTGCATGGCAGAGGCCACATCGTCGGGACGGCCAATGCGCCCGAGAACGTGCAGTGACCGCGAAGCTTCACGGCTTCGTTCGTTGGTCATAATACGTGTTGTGAGCGGCGTATCAACGAGTCCCGGCGCAACGCAATTGACGCGCATGCCGTGCGGGCCGTAAGTGGCTGCTGCTGACAACACAAGCCCAATGAGACCGGCCTTTGTGGCAGCGATGGCTTCGTGGTTTGCCAAGCCGACTCGCGCAGCCGCCGACGAAACGAAGACGACCGATCCGCCGTTTTTCCTCATCGCTGGGGCCGCCGCTCGCAGCACGTAGAACGCTGACGTCAGATTCACCGCGACGGCTTGCTCCCACTCAGCCGGACTCTTTAGATGAGCCGGCTTGAGCAGGAGTGAGCCAACACAGTGAGCGATTCCATCGATGCGTCCTAGCTCCTCTTGTGCCTGCTGGAAGCAGTCCGTCACTGAGTCAGATCGAGTCGCTTCGAACAAGCCGGAAGGCGACTTGAGCCCGCTCGCAAGCTCCTTCGTTTTTCGAGTGTCTCTTCCAGCCAGAAACAGGGAGTGACCAGCGTCGCGCAAGCGACGAGACAAAGTCGAGCCGACACCACCCGTGGCGCCGAAGACGATGAAGTTGGAAGAGGTCTCCATGGGATTTTTTCGAAAAAAATTCGCGAGCGCGAAAGAGTGAATCAGTCGCTTAGTTCGCCCAGGTTCTTCGGCAAGATGACCGTGTCGATGACGTGAATCACGCCGTTGCTGGCCGCGATGTCGGTCTTCGCGACTTTGGCGCCGTCGATCATTACCGTGCCGTTGTTCACGCGGATTCTAGCCTTCTCGCCGTTCAGAGTCTCAGCGGACTTCATCTTGACGACATCGGCCGCCATCACCTTGCCAGCTACGACGTGGTAGGTCAAGACCGCCGTCAATTGCTCTTTGTTCTCGGGCCTGAGCAGAGCTTCCATCGTTTCTGCTGGAACGTTTGCGAATGCCTCGTCAGTAGGCGCGAAAACGGTGAGGGGGACCTCCCCTTTCAGCGCGTCCACCAGATCAGCCGCTTGGACAGCCTTTACAAGGGTGTTGAACTCAGCGGCGACTGCCGTGTCAACGATATCTTTCTTGTGATGCTCGGCCTGTGCTGTCGCCCCAATGACCAAGATCGCCGCCAGCGCGACTGAAGAAGCCATCAGTTTGCGAATCTGCATGGAAGTTTCTCCCGTTGGATTGAAGGCTCTAGATAGCCGCCTTCTTCTCTTGTACAGCATTCGAGGTGGTATGTCAACTCTTTGTATCGATACCGAAAACCCAAGAGATTGCACCACTAGCTGCTTTTATATAAATGACTTGCGATTCTTTCCTCCGCCGGATTGCGTGGCCTGGCCTGTCTTCGCCGTAGTGGCTGGCAAAATTTTCTTGACATTATCTATACATTGATGTACTCTCTAGAAGTTCGCTACCCTGGCGAGCGAGAAGTCTGAGAGAGAGGAACCACCTTGATGCAGAACACCTCAACGGAAAAAGCCACCTGGCCTGAAGTTGCCGAAGGCCTCTACAGCTTTCTGACGGGCCGCGGCGCCACGATCGAGTACGCGTTCGACAACATGGAGATCTACGTTCCGCGCGACACCGACGAGAATGCTCCTCGCGCCCGTTGGCAAGTCAACGGCACGGTCCGGATTCGCACTACGGAAGAGAACGGCTCGCGTAGCTGATGCAGATCTCTGGCACTCTGCGGATCGCCGACCGGAATGGCGAGGCGCTCGTCACAGCGCGAAAGGGGCGCCTCGCGATTCGAACGGCAAGTCCTCGACAGAGCATTGCGCTCTTGGGGGCTCTCGGCGGAGTCAAACAACTCCCGCGGCTAGCGGCGCTGTTGGACAGGTTGGGTTTAACGCTTTCCCTTGATGCGCGGGTGGGGCTCAAGTTCGTTTTCGGTCGTGACGCCCGCCCGGGCCCGATTCAGCGGGTACTAGGAGCTCGCCGGTTTGCGATTACTGTTTGATAGATCCAGAGCCCTTCGGAGCCTCTTCGCAGCGCCTTTAACTATCACGGCTGGGTGATGAATTGAAATTCCAAGTGAGCGTGCACTTCTAAACCCGCAGAGTGCGGTAGGCAGTTGGCTGCGAAAGCTTAACATTATGCATCCAGCCGGTCTCCCAGAGCTGCCGCATGCCGGCATCGACGAGAGGATAGCCCGAATTCAGAGACGGAGCTTGATATCCTCTATGTCGAGTTGGGGACCGCCGGCGACGTTGGCGAACCCGTCACGTTTCTTCGCTCGCCCGCCTTCGAGCGGATGATGAAGCTCTCGCCGGACGGCCGCTTGCTGGCCTATACCTCCACTGAATCAGGACGCCA
>JAQBUE010000282.1 GCA_027624045.1 Acidobacteriota bacterium | reverse complement strand
GGCTTCGAACCAGTAGGTCGGGGGTTCGAATCCCTCCAGGCCCGCCATTTATCCCCTTTCGAATCAGTTCCTTGCGGACTTTCTGTCTCGGTCTGTTGAGCAGTCTCAGGCCGACTGTGCCCAGTTTTGTGCCCACCCCAAACCTTCTCCATGGCTTTCTGAATGGTTTCAGTCTGCGGATGAATGTAGCGTTTCGTGATGCTCATGTCCTGATGCCCCGCCAGATAGGCCAGAGTCCAAGGGTCCATGTGAGGTGCCCAACGCGTTAGGCAGGTGTGGCGGAACGTGTAGAGCGGGAAGGGCGAGACTTTGCCGAGAAGTAGCGCCCTCGCGTGCCCTTTCTTGAGACTGGACGGCTCAATGTGACTGCTCTTTGTCGGAGCGGGGAACACCCAGTCAGATTCCACCATTCCCCTGCGCATGTCCAGGACCGCCGCTACTCGGGGAGTCATTGGTATCCGCCTGCGAGCTGCCCCCGTCTTGCCAAAGTGAATCTCCAGACAGTCTCCCGTCACATTCGCCCATCGAAGGCGGAAGCACTCTTCAGGCCGCAAGCCACAATCGATCAGGATCATGCCCACGTCGCGGGCTAGCTCTGGGGCCACATCTAAATACTGTTCCTCTTCATCGAAAGACAGCACACGTTCCAGATGGCGTTCTCCTGGCAGCATCTTCACTTGAGGAAGCGCCTTCTCCACCTTGCCCCACTCTTGGGCCAGCTTGAACATCCGTCTCAACACTTGTAGCTCGCGGTTGATGCTGCTGATCTGAAGCCCCTTTTCGCGCCGCCTAGATACGTATTTGGAGATGAGGTCGGTCGTGATCTTGTCCAGTCGTTCTCGTGCGATCCGATCGTACTCAAGAAGCCTCTTGACCCCGTCCTCGTAATATCGCTGGGTCTTGGGCTTGGCCGCGAACGTCGATTCTGTGAATGGCAGAAAGATCGTCTGGGCGAAGTCGGCAAGGGTTGGCACCGGCTCCCGTTCCCGAATCCCAACCTCACCCTTCGCTAGAGCCGTCTTGTGCGCTGCTTCAATCTGTTGAGCAAAGCGCTTGTTGGCCTGCTTGGTGCTCTGCCGGATCTGCTCACCACTGAAGGTGAACTTGTACCACCACACATTGCCGCGCCTGTACACTGCCATCTTCAGTTACCTCCTTCTGGTTTAGGTTTGCGAGGGCGACCTTTGGGCCAGCCGCCCTTGAATGACTTCCTGGCTTTGCTTGCCTTGGAGAAGTGCTCAGGACCGTGACGATCTAGCGTGGCCTTGCCGCCCCTCTTGCCAAGCAAAATTGCAGCTTCGGAAATCAAATTATCCTTCTTCATCGCATTCAGTATACAGCAACTGCTTGGTATATTGCAAGGGAAAAGGGGGCGAGTGCCCCCCTTCTCTTAGCCACTGGCACTCTCAGGACCGGTCGGACCGCTTGGACCGGTTTTCTCGCCTAGGACACCTGGCTTGAGAAAAAGAACACGCCTTTGCTTGCCGCCGATGTCGGGATGTACTGTTGCTCGGTCTTTGTCATAACCTGCTAGGAGTCCAGCGTCCTTGAGACGTTTTTGGATAGTCTCTCTCCGCGTTGTCAGAGGATTATCCTCTTCCTGCGCCAACTTCTGAGCCATGCTGTAGGCAGCGTTGGGATCAAGATACACTCCACCTTCGACTTGCCAGCCAATGAACCTGCGTCCACTATAGTCGGCAAGACTTGGGTCCGAGGTCCCCGTTGGTGTATCCAGATAAGCACGCCTTGTTGAGAGAGCCGAGGAAATCAGCTCAATGAACCGTTCGGTCTCGTCCTGGGATTCCTGCTCCGGTTCCTGGCCCTGACCAACCTTGACCAGAGTTCCCCAACCTTCGTCCCAAAGACTCTCGGCATCCTCGGCTGTCAGTGCGCCTTTCTCTTCAGCGAACCGAAGAAACATCTCCCATCCGAGAGCCAGACTGGCGACATTCTCCGGTATGCGGTCGTGGACTTCCGTTAGGCGTTCACGCGCTTGGGTGCGAAGCTCCTCCTGGCGCTTAGGCAGGCTTTCCCGCAGTTCATCCAGCTGAGAAGCCAGCCACTGAAGATACCCAGCCATCGACTGAGCAAGGTCCCCTTGCCGAGCGTTCTCTTGAGCCTCCGTGAGTCTGCCTAGGTCAACATTCCCCTTCTTCAGTGAGAGAATCACCATCCTGGCATTGAGACTCTGCCCCTTCGGAACGTCCTCACCACTGGAAACGATGATTCCCCGTGGGTGGTAGCTGGGGCGAGCAGCGCCTTCTTGCGTCATTCGTCCACGGCCCTGTTGGTTGGCCTGTCCCCGGAGAAGGCGATCCGCTTTCTTGTGGAGTGCATTGATGTCCCACTTCGTTCCTGTGGGCTTGAAATCATCCACAACAAAGACAGCATCCTTGGCCGCGAACGACTGAAGCTCCAGCGAGTTGTCCGTACTCACCCAAGAACCTGGAAGGTGCTTGAAGCTAAACTTCCTCCCGTAGAACGCCTGAAAGACTGCGGTCAGGGAACTCTTCTGACAACCGGTTTTACCTTCAACAAACACGCTCTGGTCGGCTGGATTCATTTCGGCCAAGGGTGCGCGGTAGGTGGCGGCGAGTAGAGGAAACGTGATGTTCCGTGGTCCGAGGTCGAGTGTGGCCAACGATGCTTGGATGGCTTGATTCAGTTTTTCGCCGTCAGGTGGACTCGGCAGTTCATACGAACCGATGTCGCTACGCATCAGGTCGACACTGACGTTTTTGTCTTCCCCTTGAGTACCGATACCCCCGGCAGCATGAAGGTAAACCCAACCGTCGTCCAGCTTCCGCCATCCCGTATGGATAAAGACCCTCTGTGTCACAACATCGGTCGATACCCTCTGGATTGCCTCACGAGTCCGGTCCCTCGTGGCATAGCCAGATTCGACGATTGCCTGGGGTCCAAGTTTCGGAATCACCCAGTTCATGCTCTGGAACTGTTCCGAAGGGACCGTAACTTCGAGCGTCTCACCGTTCTGGAGACATTCGATGTCAAGATACCGCGCCTCGGTCAGTCCATCATCCTCGATGACTTCCCGAACGATCTTTGCCCCGAAGTTGGCAAGAGTCGTTGTCGCGGTGCCTATGACCGTAAATGTGCCTTCGTCGTTACTGACGTACTGCGACTGATTTCCCCCGGTACTTTGCGCAGTCGAGAACTGCTTTTCAACCAGCACTGCGAGCTGAAGCAACGCTTCCTCGATTGCTGCTGGATCAACTCCTGAGGCTTTGGCGAGAACGCGAGCAGCAAAGCGTCCCCGGTCCTTATCGGTGCCGAGCTTAACCTCGTCTGAATGAATCAGTTTTCCATTCAAGACCTTGACATAGGCTATAACACCGGTCCGTGCGGTCCTACCGGTCTGCACTTCTAGCTTCAGTTCATCATTGATAATCACTACTATAGGGTTCTCTAATTTATTCATTCTCACCTCCAGCGTCATTTTGATTTACTGTCGTTACCCGTTTACCTTCCACTAAGGCTCTCAGGTCTTCAATGCTGTACCTAATCATGCGACCAATCCGACAGAACACAGGTTCTTGACCGTTTTGCCGCCATTTCCGCAGTGCTGCTACCGAGCAATTAAGCCAAGTAGCAGCCTGCTTCTCTGTCAGGAGCCTAAACGATTCCCGACCGTCATATGTAATACAACTATCCGTAGGACAATTCCTCCTTAAATATTTTTCAGTTTCCTGCTCACCCTAAACGCACCTCTCCCTGGGATCAAATCGTGATCCCTCAATCCGACAAGGATTTGTGAGGGGAAATACTCTGTAAAGCCCAAAGGGGAGGTGGGCTGTCTTAGGTGGGGACCTTCTGCTACTACTTCAGTTCAAGTGTTCTATAGGCGTTGTCCTCCTTTCGGTTTGTTCGGTCTCAGGTTCTCCCATACCTGAAGCAGCAATGCTCCGATTGGGATGACCTGGATACTGTGTCCCTCGTGCGCGAGGGAGCCGATCTCAGAACGCTGTCGCAGTTCCACTGCCTGATTTGGCTTCTCGTGGTCAGTGATCTCCCGCCTCAGAACCAGATGTAGCCCGCTGTGCTCAGCGTGTGTCCAACCTTTTGAGTCTCGGATCGCGTCCTTCACCTTGCTGGCCTTCAGCACCCGGTCGATAACCTGCGCCCGAAGCCCTCCCTGATAGAGCCACCACGCCACCGCAATCCGGAGGAGGTCGGTTTGGCTGTAGAGCCTGCGCGTTCCCTGTTTTCCACCGTGACTCACCGAGGGCTTGAGACCGTAGGCCGCCGTTTCCGCAAACTTCGAGATTCGACTGCTCGGCATCCGTATGATGCTGGCGATTTCAGTGGCTTGAAAGACTCTGGGTTTCATAACTGATTTGGTTTAATAACTGTTCTGACCATCGACGACGTTCCCATAGTGTACATCATCTTGTGGCTATGTCAATAAAAACCTTTTCAGCCAATGCCCACGGCTATCCGGGGCTTGTAGCACCCCCCGAATCGGCGCTGATTCCGCTGATGATGATGACCTATCCGCCAAGCTACAAATCGACCCCAATCCTTGACCCATGCCGATCACTTCGGGGATCATAAACGCTCCAGCGTCGATCACTTTCAACCCGGATTCCGCACCCCGCTTCGGCGGACGTGGCTGTGGATGCTTGACAGTGTTACTGTGGCCACGTTTTTCGAGGCCAAACCAGCACACGGTGGGATCTCCGCAAGCCTTGTGGGGGGCTTCCTTAGGCGCTAAAAAGCAGTTCGAGGTCCTTCCAGTCCTTCGAGTCCCCAGGGACATCATGGAACCCGACCG
>JAQBUE010000051.1 GCA_027624045.1 Acidobacteriota bacterium | reverse complement strand
CATCTCTCGCCCCAAGGGGATCGTTCTACTTTGCTCAGTAGGGGATCTTTTCACATTGCGCCGACAGCCATATATTGATCGTTGACCCTCATCCGATGGGTCTGTTACGATCGTGGCTTCATCCCGTAGTTCGAGGCCGTGCGCGGCCTTGAGTAGTTCAAGTCAATCCAGAGGCATGGAAAAGATTACCCGCCAGTGGGTTCTCCTGGTCCTGTGCAGCGCATGTTTCGCGTGCGCCCCGGATGCCGGGAAGCTCAGCCAAGTAAACCCGCCACCGGCACCGCAGCCCAATTTCTCACAGGTTTCTGGATTGCCGGAAGCGGCGCAATCCGCCGCCGCTCAAGACCAATCCCAACAAGCCCAGCCCGCGGCGCTGCCTGCCTCCGAGCAGGAGTCTTTCGCGACGGAGGCCCCTGCACAGGATCCCTCGCCGCGTGGTGTCCCCCGGCGGCACGAAGTGTATCCGCCAGCCGATGAACCTGTCTTTGATCCCCCTTCGAGCACGATCGCCCATCTGGCCGGCGAGGCCCCGGAAATCGCGATGGAAGCATTGCCCGCGGTCGAAGACGAGCTGGCGCTGATCGACGAACTGAACGACGTCGCCATTCCTGATGATTTCGATTTGGAGGCGTTTCGTCAGGAGCGCCTGAAAAATACAGAGTCCGAGCTGCCGCTGGTTCTGAACTCGCAGGTCGTGAAGTTCATCAACTACTTCACTGGAAGCCGCGGCAAGAAGACGGTGATCAACACGCTGGAGCGTGCGGGAGCTTTCCGCGGGTTGATCGAGAAGATTCTCGAAGAGGAAGGCGTTCCGGGCGAGATATTTCACCTGGCGCAGGCCGAATCAGGCTTTCGGCCGAAGGCCCGGTCGCGGGTGCACGCCACCGGGATGTGGCAGTTCATGAAGTTTCGTGGCCGGCAGTACGGGCTGCGTCAAGACAAGTATGTCGACGAGCGCTATGACCCGGAAAAAGCGACTCGCGCCGCCGCCCGCCACCTGCTCGATCTCTACATCGAGTTCGGTGACTGGTACCTCGCGATGGCCGCCTACAATGGCGGCCCCAACCGGATCAAGAGAGCTGTTGAACGTACCAATTCGACGGACTTCTGGGAGCATTCCCGCCGCCGCTTCCTGCGCCGTGAGACGAGCAACTACGTGCCGATCATTCTGGCGATGGCCTATGTCGGGAAGAATCTTGACATGTACGGCATCGAGATCAAAGATCCGGCGCCGCCGCTCGAGTACGACACGATCGAGACGGATTCGGAAATCCACCTTGACCTCATCGCGGACCTCGCCGACACCACCGCCGAAACCATCAAGCAGTTGAATCCCGCGCTGCTTCGTTCGGCGACGCCGCCCTACTCGTACGACTTGCGGTTGCCGACCGGGTCGGGAGAAACGTTCCTGAGCAGGCTGGAAGCGATTCCCAGTGACAAACGGCTAGCTTGGCGGCGTCACCAAGTGAAGGAAGGCGAATCGTTGGCGGTCGTTGCCAAGCGTTACCGGGTGAATGAATCGCAGATCCTGGCCCACAATCCGATTGAAGAAGATAAGCTGGGGTCCGGCGATTGGCTCACGATTCCGGCCCCGCCGGCAAGGCTGAGCTACTACGGCTCAAGCGGGGGAGGCGGCGCCGGGGGCTTACTGGAGTCCGGTACCGGCCGTTATCGCGTTGCTCGAGGCGACAATCTGGGTTCGATATCGAGTCGGTTCGGCGTCTCGATCGCCAACCTGCGGCAGTGGAACGGACTCTCGAGCAGCCGCATCGTCGCCGGCCGCTACTTGATCGTCAAGCCCGAGGGAGTGGGTAAGGAGGCAGAAGGTAAGCAGGCGACGCAAGCATCGTCGCTGAGTTCAACACCACCTCCGAACTCCAGGACATACCGTATCCGGAGCGGCGACACCTTGGGGACAATCGCTCGGCGTCACGGCATCAGCGTGGCCCAACTCAAGGCTTGGAATGGGCTACGCAGTAACCGGATTCGCGCTGGCGCCCAGCTCGTTGTCGGAAAGAGAGTTGAGCCTTCGACGACGGCGGCCAAGTCCTCCGGTACAGCAAGCCGTGCGCTGACGCCGCCGGTGGCTACTGGCGATGGCAGCGGGAAATACCGGATTCGCCGCGGCGACAACCTGGCTACAATCGCGAAGCGCTTCGGGGTCACCCTTGCCGATCTCAAAGAGTGGAACCGCCTGCGGTCAACCCGCATCGGGGCGGGCGACTATTTGATTGTACGGCCACCGTCCCAGACAGTCGCTTCCGCATCACCGCGGGCTGTCTCATCTTCGGCTCCGCCCGTCAATGGCTCCGCACAAGAGTACCGCATCCAGCGCGGCGATAACCTGGCCGGCATAGCCCAGCGTTTTGGCGTGGATGTTGATGACCTCAAGCAATGGAATGACCTGCGCGGTACGCGGATCACCGCCGGAGAGACGTTGAAGCTCAGCCCGGCAGCGGGTAGGGAGGCTTCGCCGCGGCCCATCATGGCGTCCGCCGGTGCGAACCGCTATCAGATCCAGCGGGGCGACACGCTCGCCGTGATCGCGAAACGCTTCGGTGTGAGCGTGCGGGATTTGATGGCCTGGAACGGCTTAAACAACTCCCGTATCCAGGAAGGGCGCTACCTAACGGTTTCGCCGTCAAGGGGCGGGGACGGCGGTTCCTGAGCCCGCGCTGCCCGCATTCCTAGTCAACCGGGCTCCTTATCAACTGCGCTCAACCGCTCCCGCGGCAAACGACGGCAACGCCGCCCGCGCGGCCGCCTCACCGGCCGGGTCCTTCAACTCCGGTATCTGAATCCGAACGCGTGTCCCGCCGCCTGGGCGGTGTTCGATGATCATGTTGAACTCGTTGCCGAACAAGACTTGCAGCCGTTCGTAAACGTTGCTGACGCCGATCCCGCGCCGAAATACATCCGGAATCGCCTCCGGCCGAATGCCGACGCCATCGTCTTCTAGTTCGAGTTGCAAGCGCGCGCCTTGAACCGCGCTGCGAAGCCAAACCGTCCCGCCGCCGATTTTCGGACTGAGCCCGTGCTTTATCGAATTCTCGACAATCGGCTGCAGCAACATACTCGGGATCAGAGCATTCAACGTATTCTCGTCAATCTCCTTGACGATCTTCAGTTTGTCGCCGAACCGCACGACCTCGATGCTGAGGTAATCGTCAATAAACGCCAGCTCGTCCCGCAGCGTCGCCAGCGCCTCCTGCTTCCGCAGCAGCCGCCGCAGGATCGTCGATAACTTGAAAATCAACTGGCGCGCCGTTTCGCCGTCGCTCCGAATCAACGACGCCACCGAGTTCAGTGTGTTGAACAGGAAATGAGGATTGATCTGGCTCGTCAGCGACGCCAGCCGAGCTTCCACCAGCAGCCGCTGCTGCTCTTCCAGTTTCCACTCATAGCGCGTGTTGTTCCAAATCTTCAGCGTCAGCCCGATGCACAGGATGGTCGAGAAGTAGACCAGCACGAGAGTCGCCTGGTTCGCGTCCGGCGGATGCATGACGAAAAGCCACTTCTGGGCCTCGAAGGTATGTCCCAAACTCGATCGAAGGAATTCAATCCCCAAGCAAGCCAAGAACAGCACCATCTGAAAGGCGCCCCGTGGCGATTTCAACGCCGCCAGCCTCCAACTCGACAGCGTGAAGGGATAGAAGGGCGAAAACCGCCACACTTCCTCCGGGCCCGGCGCGACATCGCGCAGCAGGCCGCCTAGCGCCCCGACACCCACCATCAGCGGCAGCGTAATCAGCTCATGCGGGGCGATGAGCACAGCCGGCAGCGCCACCAAGCCGCCCGATACGGCGCCCGCGACGTAGCCGCCCACAAGTCCCGAAACAAAAGCACCCTCAAGACCGAGTTCGGCGGCGTTGTATCCCAGGAAGTGCCGTATCAAACTGCCGCCCGCGAAGAACAGGCCGAATAACGAGCCGAGTTGCAGCCGCTGTCGCAGCGTGCGCTGCTCACGCAGCAGCATCCGCTTCGCAAAATCCCACCTGAGAAGAAGGCTCGCCATCGATGCGACGACCGCGATCTTCACAAGCAGGCTGATCAGAAGTTGTTCGTCCGTCACTTGTCTTCGCCCCACCCCGGCCGCGAGAGCGCGGCGGAGGTCCCAAATCCGTTCCCTATAATGATATACCTGCCATGACATCCGCCCCGATCAGCACCAGCGTCATCCAGCTCGAACAGGTTGCCGAGGCGGACTTTCCCTGTGTTTACGGCGATTTCCGAATCCTTGGGTTTCGGGGCCGCTTGAACGGGCAAGCCAGCGAGATCGTGGTTCTGAAAATGGGTGAGATCCTGAATGGGTCCGGAGCGCCCCTCGTTCGCATCCACTCACAGTGCCTGACCGGAGAGGTCTTTCACAGCCTGCGATGCGATTGCGGAGAGCAGCTCGAGATGGCGCTGCGCCAAATCGGAGCGGAAGGACGCGGCCTGCTCATCTACGACCCCCAGGAAGGCCGTGGTATCGGACTGCTGAACAAACTCAAGGCCTACCAGCTTCAAGATGAAGGCGCCGATACGGTCGAGGCCAACGAGCAGCTTGGATTCGCCGCCGATCTGCGCAACTACGAGCTCGCCGCCGCCGTTCTGCACGCCCTCGGCATCACCCGCGTCCGCTTGCTATCGAACAACCCCGCTAAAGTCGCCGGACTCGAGCAGGCCGGCATTGAAGTCTCAGAGCGCGTCCCCTGCGAAGTTCCCAGCAGCGCGCGCACCGCCGCCTACCTCCGCACTAAAAAAGACAAGATGGGCCACATCTTCGAGAGCCTGTAGCCCGCGGGGAATCCTTGTAAGTACATGCCGTCCGGGGTACTGCCTTTGACTCGTACGGCCGTACCGTACATACTGAAATCATGCAGGGATGAAATGCAGCTTACGCGCTTTCGCCACAAAGGGCTTCGGCAACTCCATGCGGATTATACTTGCCAAGGCTGCCGGCCTGCTTTTACTTACCATCTGGCGCGCCGAAGCGCTTGAAGGGGTCGTCCCTGCGGGACGCAAACCGCTCGGCCCCCGGTAGCCTCGGCCCGCATTTCTCACCACGTGGCGCGGCGAAGTGCGTGAGAGGCCCGTCAGTACGAGGCGAGCGCAGGTTGGCGCGCGGAGGCGTACTTGAACGGTACGGTGAGCACGGCGAGCAAGCGGAACGCAGTAATGGCGGGCCTATCCCGTGCTTCCACTGTCAGGTGGTGAGAAATGCGGGCTAGTGTTGGGGGATACTTGACGGCAAGATTCGACATGAAAAACGAGTGCAACAGAGCCATCGCGGCCATACACGAGACTTCGACCTCAAGTGGTTGCAAACAAGCCGGTTAGCTAATCCGCCAACAAAATGCCAACACTCATCCATGTTGCAAGATGATGCATTGTGTGGCGCCCCCCCCCACTCACCGGACTAACCTCCTCCCACCATGAACCGTTATTACCAAACGAACCCAACGGCTCCTGCACAGCCGATCAACACCTCAACCGACACGGGGGATTCGCGGGAGTTGGCCAATACGAGCCCGCGAGCACGGGAATGCTTACGCTCCCGAGTTCGCGTCCACCCACTTAACGCTGTGGTCGCCGGACACGGCCAGGATTTCCGGCGGTGAGTCGATCTTGAAGATCGACCAAGGTCCCGGCTGATAGGGATAACGCTCGATTACGCTCTCGTCGACGGTAATACCGAGGCCGGGCCCGTTGGGGACGACGAGTTCGCCGTTTTCGATCTGCAGGGGCTCGCTGAGGACGTCATCGGCTAGCAGGAAGGGATACATGCCCGGCTTGCCGCGGTTGGCGTGGCAGGGGTATTCGAGCCACTCGACGACATCGGCGTCCCAGCAGATACCGAGGTGTCCGGCGGCGACGACTTCCAGCAACGTCCCCCAGCAGTGGAAGGCGAAACGCAGTCCCTTGTGGCCGCTGGCATCGATGACACGGCGGCCCATCTCGAAGCCGCCCTGGCAGCAGACATCCATCTGGACGAAGTCGACCGAGCCGGTATCGATGAGATCCATGAAAGAGGGCTCATCGAGTTCGTGCTCGCCGGAAGCCACGGGCACGAGGCCCGTATCGCGAAGTCGCTTCAGCGCTGCGTGATCGTCGGGAGGCACGGGCTCCTCGAACCAGTAGGGGTTGTAGGGCTGGGCGTCGCGGGCCAATTGCTCGACGGTGTCTTGGGAGTAGCTCTTGTCGCCCATACGCCACCAAGCGTGGGAGTCGATCATCAGTCCGATGTCGGGGCCGACGGCCTCGCGCATTTTGGCGAACGTCTCAAGGTCTTTTTCGGGGCCGCGCGCCGGCCGCATTTTGTAGGCGCTGAAACCGAGGTCGGCGATGGCCTTGGCTTCGGTGGCATAGTCTTCCGGACTCATATACATGCCGGCGCTGCCGTAGAGCTTGATGCGGTCGCGCTTGCGGCCGCCGACGAGTTCAGAGACAGGTGCGCCCTCGAAACGCGCGGCGAGATCGATGATCGCGACTTCTACGGCTCGGTAGGTTTTTTGGAGTTCCAGGCCGCCGGGGAAGTCCCAAGTCTTCCATTGGCTAGGGTCGCGGCCGTCAAGAAATTTGGCGATGACCCCATTGATCTCGCGTTCGGCGCGCTCATGGGCCGGACCAGGGCCGAAGCCCTTCAATCCGTTGTCGGCCGTGACGCGAATCAACATGGCGTCGCGCTTGAGAATAGTTCGCTCGCCGCCGTAGAACGGCAGCAGCAGCGGCTCATCGAGAGGCGAGGTCAGCAGGAAGGCTTCAACTTTGGTGATTTTCATCTTGGATTTGATTTTCGCGCACGTGGCGACAGTACATTACAGACTAGGTCCGGCGGACGGCGAGAACGCGATCGATACCCGCAAGGTCCGCGCGAACGATTGGCGGATGCCACTCAGATTCAGAGAACATCTCTTCGACGGCGGATCGGCCATTATAGCCTAACTCCAGCAAGAGCCAGCCCCCAGGTTTGAGGATGCGGCCGACCGTTGCCATGAGCCGGCGGTAGATAGCCAGTCCGTCCTGGCCCCCGAAGAGGGCCTCGCTGGGCTCGTGGCGCAGCTCCTGCTGCAGGCCCGGCAAGTCTTTCAGTGGGACATACGGCGGGTTGCAGACAACCATGTCGAAACTGAGCGGCTGAAACGCGGTGTCCAGGTCGCAGCGAACGAAATCGAGAGGCAAGCCGTGTTCGGCGGCATTGCGGCGCGCCACGCGCAAGGCGCGGCCTGAGATATCCGCCGCGGTGATCGATGTGGCCGGAGCGTTGGCCTTGATGGAGACGGCGACACAACCGGACCCCGTTCCCAGGTCGAGAATGCGCTCCTTCCGCGAGGCGCGGGACAGGGCTTCCTCGACCAGAAGTTCCGTCTCCGGCCGCGGAATCAGCACGCCTGGTTCCACCCGGAAAGCGATGCCGTAGAACTCTTGAACACCCGTGATGTATTGTGTTGGCTTACCGCTGATCCGCTGACCGAGACAGTCATCGAAATGGTCGACCTGACCCGGGCTGAGCAGCTTCTCGGGATAACCGTACAAATGGGATTTCTCGACGCCCAGAACGTGGCTCAGCAGGACTTCCGCCGTCAATCGCGGAACGCCGACACGGTGCTCGCTGAGAAGTTCGATAGCTTGCCGCAGTGCCTGGGAAATCGAGATCGGTTTAGTTACGGACGCTTCAAGCGGCATCCTGCACGCTCTTGAGCAGTTCGGCCTGGAAGTGCGTGGTGACCGGGTCAATCAGAACGTCCAACGAGCCGTTCATGATCAGGTCGAGTTGATAGAGAGTCAAGCTAGGGACACGATGGTCGGTGACACGGTTCTGCGGAAAGTTGTAGGTGCGGATTTTCTCGCTGCGGTCTCCGCTCCGGACCATGCCCTTGCGCTGCTCGGCCTGTTCGGAGTGTTGCTTTTCCATCTCCATCTCATACAGACGGGAACGCAGGACTAGCATCGCCTTGTTCTTGTTCTTGATTTGTGACTTTTCGTCCTGGCAGGTGACAACCAGATTTGTCGGCAGATGCGTGATACGAATAGCGGAGTAGGTCGTGTTGACTGACTGTCCGCCGGGCCCGGAAGAACAGTAGGTGTCGATGCGCAGATCTTTGGCCTCGATGGCGACTGCTACATCGTCCACCTGCGGCATGACGGCGATGGTGATCGCGGAGGTGTGAACGCGGCCTTGGGTTTCAGTCTCGGGAACGCGTTGTACGCGGTGGACGCCGCTCTCGAACTTCATCCTGCTGTAGACGCGGTCGCCGGTAATCATTGCGATGATTTCCTTGAATCCGCCAACGCCCGTTTCGTTCGACGAGATGATCTCGACCTTCCAGCGCTTCGACTCGGCGTAACGCGTGTACATGCGGAATATTTCGGCGGCGAAAAGCGTGGCTTCGTCGCCGCCGGTGCCGGCGCGCACTTCGAGAACCACGCCCTTGTCGTCGTTGGGATCCTTGGGCAGAAGCAGCACCTTCATCTCTTCGCCGAGCGTGCTGAGCTTTTCCTCGGCTTGGGTCAACTCTTCGCGAGCCATCTCGACCATTTCAGGATCGGGCTCCGACAACATGGAACGAGCCGACTCGGCGTCGTCCCTGATCTTCTTCCACAGCTGAAATTTCTCGAGGACAGGCATCATATCCGATGCCCGCTTGGCCAACTGCTGGTATCGAGACCGGTCAGCGAGCACGGATGCGTCCGCCATCTGTTGGGAAAGCGCGTTGTACCGAGCCTCGACCTCTTCGAGTTTGTTTAACCACTCCATGGGCGGACTCCGGACTTAGGCGACGATCAACTCGCCGCCTTGCTCTTGTTCGAGGTCCATGGCGCCTTTGAGGGCGCGAATGGAAATTTCAACCTGCTCGTCGGAAGGGTTCTTGGTTGTGATGCGCTGTAGCCATAGGCCCGGCGCCACGAGCCAACCCATCACGCGGTTGCCTCGACGGGAAGCGAAACGGATCACTTCGTAGCTGAGCCCGGCGATGAAGGGCAGCATGACGATTCGCGACAGGAACCGCAGCGCAAAGCCCTCAAAAGGAATGAACGCGTAGACAGCGATGCTGACGATCATCACGACCATCAGGAAGCTGGTGCCGCAGCGCGGATGGAAGGTTTGAAATGCCTGTGCGTTGGCGACCTCCACCGGCTTGCCCGATTCGTAGTTGAAAACGACCTTGTGCTCGGCGCCGTGGTACTGAAAAACGCGGCGGATGTCTTTCATGCGCGAAACGAGCGTCAGAAACGTCAGAAAGATGGCCAGCCGGATCACGCCGTCCAAGAGGCTGAAGCCAAAATTACCTTCGAACCAACCGGTGCGCTCTTGGATCTGAGTGGCCGCGACCAACGGCACGAACTTGTACAGAAAGATGAAGAAGCCGAGAGAGAAGGCAATGTTCAAGGCCATCATCCAGCCGGGGATCTCCGTGGATTTCTTCTCGCCCGATTCGCCCTTCGACTCGTTCTTGGCCGCTTCTTCGTCTTCGTCGATGGCGTGTGCGGCGGAGAACTGCAGTGCCTTGAACCCCAGCTTCATGGCTTGGCCTAACGTAGCCAGGCCGCGGACGCCGAACCAGCCCCAAAATTTGCGGTTTTCCGATGGCCGACTGATCGTCTGCTCTTGGGTCACAACTTCGCCGTTGGGCTTCCTCACGGCAGTGCAATAGCTGTGCGGAGCGCGCATCATCACGCCCTCGATAACGGCCTGTCCGCCGATGAGCGGGTCGTCGCCGCTCTCAAGCACGGGCATGAGCTGAAGATGGATGGCCATCTTCCAGAGTTGGCACAATCTGACTTTGAGGTGTGTCATGGTCCCGTACCTACAATCGAACAACTACGGAGAGGTCGATCTCATTCTACGATAAACTAACGGCGTGCTCGGAAAGCTATGGGTGTTCATACGGCCGGTACTGTTTTGGGGGTATCGGCGCGGTTCGTGGCAGTATGACTTGATCGTCGTTGGGATTCTCGTCTTTATCTTCCTGACGCCCCGCGGCGTCTTCAACGATCAGCCGCGGCTACCAAACGTCCGGGAACTGCAAACGCTGAACGATGAGCAACGCACGCAGGTCTTCCTGATCGAGGCCGGCGCCGTGGGCGGCAAGCAGGGCGCGGAGCGACAAACGGCATTGACCGAGATGTTGCGCCGCCGCACGGGCCGCGAACTGCAAGTCGTCGAAACACGCCCCACCACCAACGAGCAGGGCGAAGTCACCGCCTATCTGGTTTACACTCGCCCGTAGTCCTCCTTGTTTGTCGTAACTTGGGGCCTCTCCGGGCCGTATCTTTGAATACAGGCTTTAGTATGTTCACAAGAATACTTTGTTTGCCCCTGCGTTTGGCCCTGCTCGCCGTGCTGCCGCTCGCTGTACCGCCGCTCATCGTGTCGGCGGCTGACCTTGACGGCGTCCTTGAGAAGATGGATCAGGCGGCCGACCGCTTCACGGGCATGGAGGCCAAGATCAGCCGCATGAAGTACATGGCCTTGCTCGATTCGAAAGACACCGAGTCAGGAACGATTTACGTTCGGCGAGAGGACAAGGGCAAGGTTCGGATGGCGATCCACTTCAAAGAGCCCTCCGAGTACTACCTAGCCATCAACGGCGACAGGGCGGAAATCTACAGGCCCCGCATCGCTACGATCGAGGAGTACAACATCGCGAAACATCGCGACGCGTTTCAGGGAGGCTTGCTGTTGGGCTTCGGCACGAGCGCGAAATATCTGCGCGCCACCTATGACCTTCAGATTCTGGGCGAAGAGAGCGTAGGCGACTGGAAGACGGTTCGAATGGAACTGGTGCCCAAATCGGCGGATACGCGCAAACAACTCCCGAAGCTGGAAATATGGGTATCGACCGAAACCTGGCAGGCGGTTCAGCAGAAGCTACACCAGCCGGGCGGCGAGGACTATCGCGTTTTCACATACAGCGACATCAAGCTCAACCCAAAGCTTGCCGACAACGTTTTCAAGCTCGATATCCCAAAGAGCGCCAAGCGAATCTTCCCTCAGAAGTAGCGCCTTTCGCGATGAATAGAGGGGCGGCACCAACGACCCACGCCCACCATCCGAGACGGGCGGCCAGCATTTTCCAGTCCAAGAATGATCCTGAAATGAGGTTGGTCGAGGGAGGGGAACCAGGGGGAAGGCCTATCGACCTGCATTTCCAAGTTGACTCCGGCATCCCGACCTTGTAGCGGCCTTCAGCGTCCCTATTTATAGGGGTTCGAGCCCTATCAGGACGCCAGGGAGGTCAGCACTTGATGGGTGAAAAAGAAAATAAGTCGTCTCAGCTATCGTTCAACGGGGCACTGAGGGTCGATTTCCAGGGACGCTTGTCACCTCTGAAGGGGGCTGATTCTTATCCGTGAGTTGGACGAGCGGCTTGGGCTGGGGAACCTCGTCGGGGCGGCAAAGGGGTCGTGGGACACCTCGATCCCCTTGCAGCCGTCCGTTCGAGGCGAAAATTGCTTGTGCTGCCGGTTGGTTGGGTATATAGTTTTGGCACGGGAGGTCCAAATCGGAAACTCCGGATCAGTAAAGACGCTCAAGGCCGCTGGAAGGTCGAGATGTCTGAATCAAATTGAAAACGCGGGTTAAGTCAAAAGACACAGCGGTAGCTGAATGACTGACGAAGAGAAGATTGGGACGAATTGGCAAGACGACGAACTCGATGCGATCGTTGCCGATTACTTCGCCATGCTCTCATCCGACCTTTCCGGGCACCCATACGTTAAGTCCAGGCATAGCGCGGCGCTCATGGCACAGATTGGCCGGACGCACCGCTCTGTCGAGTTCAAACACCAGAATATTTCGGCCGTACTGGATGAGTTGGGCATGCCGTGGATTCCCGGCTACATGCCCAAGCGAAACTATCAGAACGCTATCTTCGGCGCGATCGACCGCTACCTCAGCCGGCATCGCGAGATTCTGGAGTTTGTCCCGAAAGATAGATCAGCAAGTGCGGTCCAGACAACTGTTTTCGTTGAGCCGCCGACGCTGCGAGCTAGTGAGCCGGCACCGGCGGCACTGAGACGCCTCGTCCGAAAATTCGACCCTGTGGAACGCGATCATCTGAACCGCTCACTTGGAAAGGCCGGCGAGGCTTTTGTGTTCGACGTTGAACGCCGGAAACTCGCGGATGAGAAACGCGAAGACCTGGCGCGAAAGGTGAGGTGGGTGGCGGCGGAGGACGGGGACGGGGCCGGCTATGATGTTCTGTCTTTCAATTCAGGGGGAACTGAAAAGCTGATCGAAGTCAAAACGACGAATGGGTCGGCGCGAACGCCGTTCTTTCTAACCAGGAACGAGCGCGAACTGGCTGCGGAGCGCCCAGCCAACTGGCACATCTATCGAGTTCACCTTTTCGCCAAGGACGCCCGGATTTTCACCATTGAGCCTCCGTTGGAAAATGCCGTTAGATTGATGCCGGAAACATGGCGGTGCTCGTTCTGAGTCGAGCACCTGCCTTGCAGTTCCGCGACGATCAATCCGGCAGTTTTGGGTCAGAGCCCAAAGGTCGCAAGGGCCAAGTCAGATCGTCGTGGGACACCCTTCACCCTGGCCGTGGGTTCGTCGAGAAGGTCGGTCTGCCCCGGAACCCACGGTCACAGCATCAACTCATTCGTGATGTTCAAGCGTACCTCGAAGCCACCTGTGGAACGACAGATTGAGCTTCAACAAAATCGGCCTGAAGTGGCGATATTTCTAGACTTGAACCGAGAGCCCACTATCGACCCTAGAAAAAGCCCTTGATTCTATAGTCAGCTATAGACTCTATACTGGAGTCATGGCAGCCACACAACAGAAAACGAGCACTTCTCTCTGGAAGATCGGAGAGGTCGCCAAGCGCAGCGGCGTGGCGGTCGAGACGTTGCGATTCTACGAGAGCCGAGCCTTGATTGTGCCGACCGGGCGGACGCACTCCGGCTACCGCCTGTACGACGAATCAGTATTTGAGCGCCTTGCTTTCGTAAAGAAATCGCAGACGGTAGGCTTTACGCTCGATCAAGTCGCGTGGATCATCGCCGAAGCGCGAGAAGGCCGCCGGCCCTGCCACGAGGTCCGCGAGATGGCTCGTGGCCGTCTGGCGGAACTGGATCAAAAGCTAGCTGAGCTCAAGCGATACCGCCGGGAGTTGCAGCAGACGGTCGCGGCCTGGGACCGCGTGGGCGAAAAGGACGGCATGATTTGCGGTCTGATCGAAGGCCTGGACGCAGGCTCGGCTAAGGCTCCAAGCGCCTCCCCGATCGGACCGCGTAGCAAGTCTTCAAGGAAGGGCATATGACAATCGAAAACATGGCACAGGAAGCATTAGAAACGGCCAGCAGCGTGGATCTGCGAGTCACCGGCATGACATGCAAGGGCTGCGCACAGACCGTCGAGAGAGCGCTCGCATCGGTGTCCGGAGTCGCGTCGGCAAGCGTGAACCTGGAGCAAGCTATCGCCAGAGTCGAAATCGACCCCGCCCAGACCACCATCTCCAATCTCGAAGCCGCGGTGAAAGCAGCCGGCTACGGAGTGGCTTCGGGCGGAAGCAGTCCCAGCCTCACCGGGCTGGTCTCCATCGGGCCGGCATCGAAAGCCGAAGCTCAACCCGGCGCGACCCAGAACGTTGACCTGATCATTCGTGGTATGACGTGCGCCGGCTGCGTGCGGACGATCGAGCGAGCGGTGGAGGCAGTTCCGGGAGTGGCGAAGGCCGACGTCAACCTAGCGACCGGCACTGCTTCCGTGGAATACGAGCCCTCAAGGGTGAGTGTGGAGACGATCCGAAGTGCCGTTGATCGGGCCGGGTACGAGGCGCGGGAAACGGACGCCGAGCGAGCGCTGGGTCCAGGCGAACAGGAGCGGCAGGAAGCGGCGCAGTGGAAGCGCAAGTTCATCTGGGCCGCTGTTTTCACCGTGCCGCTTCTTGTACTGGCGATGTCGCACGGCGCACTCGCTTTTCCAGGGAGCCACTGGGTACAACTCGCGCTTGCGCTTCCGGTGGTCGTGTACTCCGGGCGACAGTTCTACGTTTTGGCTTGGAAGGGACTGCGGCGGTTTTCAGCCGACATGAACACGCTGATTGCCGTCGGAACGGGCGCGGCGTTTCTTTACTCTGTCGCGGCGACGGTATCGCCTGAGTGGATTGACCCGCGCGCCGGCGCGCATCAGGTTCCGGTGTACTTCGAGACGGCGGCGACGATCATCACGCTGATTCTGCTCGGGCGTTTTCTCGATGCACGGGCGCGCGGCCGCACCTCGTCGGCGATTCGTGGGTTGCTCGATCTGCAAACGCCGACGGCTCGAGTCGTGCGGAATGGCCACGAAACGGACATTCCGATCGACGACGTACAGGTCGGAGACATGGTCATTGTCCGTCCAGGCGAGAAGATTCCAGTGGATGGGGACGTGGTCGAAGGAGAGTCCTCGGTCAACGAAGCCGCGTTGACGGGCGAGAGCGTGCCTGTCGAGAAGGCGGCAGGCGACAAAGTGCTCGGAGGCACACTGAACACATCGGGAAGCTTTCAGTTCCGGGCGACGAAAGTCGGAGCGGAGACCATGCTGGCCCGCATCATCGAACTGGTCAGGAAAGCGCAAGGCTCGAAGGCCCCGATCGCGCGTCTTGCGGACGTCATCAGCGGCTACTTCACGCCCATTGTGATTGGCATCGCAATCGTTACATTTCTGGCGTGGTATTCTCTCGCGCCACCCGAGGACGCTCTGCGCCTGGCGGTACTGAACGCAGTGGCGGTGTTGATTATCGCCTGCCCCTGCGCCATGGGTCTGGCAACGCCGACGGCGGTGATCGTCGGAATGGGACGCGGCGCGGAAAACGGCATTCTCATCAAGAACGCCGAGGTGCTGGAGACCCTCCAGAAGGTACGGACAGTTGTATTCGACAAGACGGGAACGCTGACAACCGGCCGCCCGCGCGTGACGGATGTCATCCCGACCGGAACGCTTACGGAGGATGAGTTGCTGACCGCGGTGGCTTCGGTCGAATCACGATCGGAACATCCCCTAGCCGAAGCGATCGTAGCGGAGGCTGAGGATCGCGGGCTTGAGACGCGCGCGCCGGAATCGTTCAAGGCGTCAGCCGGTGTCGGCGTCGAAGCGAATGTGGGAAGGCGTAACTGGCTTGTGGGTAAAAGGTCGCTGCTCGAAGAGCATGGAGTCGAAACCGCGGCAGCCTCGGAAACCCGCGGCCGGCTCGAGCGAGAAGGCAAGACCGTCGTACTCGCGGCGGTGGATGGAGAACTTGCCGGCCTCATCGCCTTGGCGGACTCACTCAAACCGGAAGCGGCTGAAGTGGTTCGCAATCTGCGGGCTAGTGGATTGAGAGTAGCCCTGATCACGGGTGACAACCGGAGGACGGCGGAGGCGGTTGCGAGAGAGTTGGGTGTTGACGAAGTGCTGGCGGAGGTCTTGCCTGACCGCAAGGCGGAAGAGGTTAAGCGCCTGCAATCGAAGTTCGGCGCGGTGGCTATGGTGGGCGACGGTATCAATGACGCCCCGGCTTTGGCGCAAGCGGATGTGGGCATCGCGATGGGGGCCGGGACGGATGTCGCGATCGAGAGCGCGGATGCGGTGCTCGTCCGAGACGACTTGCGGGCCGTCGTCGGCGCCATCGAACTCTCCCGCAAAACGATGCAAACTATCCGTCAGAACCTGTTCTGGGCCTTCGCCTACAACGCCGTCGGAATACCCGTAGCAGCCGGCTTGCTTTACCCCTGGACGGGCTGGCTGCTGTCGCCGATCATTGCCTCCGCGGCGATGGCCTTTTCGAGCGTTTCGGTCGTAACGAACAGCCTGCGGCTCAGGAGATTTCAACCGAGTGCCTGATTGGCTCTGTCACCGCGGGGAGTTTTCAGACTCCCGCAACTATGGCAATCTACAGTTAAGTTTTTTTGATGAACGCAAACGATTGCCGCGCCGATGTCGACCTCGACGACGAACAGGGTCTCGGTCACGTTTTCCAGGTCCTGCGAAATTGGCTAACCGTAAACTCCGTCGGCACTGAAAATAGAGCCGATCATCCGTCGGCATCCGGCGCCGGTGTCCCCCACATCGCCTCATGCTCGCGCTGGCGCGCGAACTGCTCGGGCCGGAAAGTCTTCTCGTAGTACTCAAGCTCGATTCGCGAGAGTTGGACTTGTACACCCGGCAGATGCCAGGCGTCCACGTGAGCCGGGAAGCGGCCGTAAGTGTCGTAGATGTAGTTGCAGACGTCCTTGACGTACTCGATCGCTTTCTTCGAGAACGGCTCGGCCGTATCGAGGAACGCCTGGGCTTGCTCGGGCGAACGATAGGCGGCCGCGAAAGTCTTTTTGTCTCCGTAGGCGCCCTGTTCGCCGTACTTCTCTTCCAGGAAGCGATCGACAACCTCGTTCATCGAGGCGACGTACGGCGGACACAACGCCTCGAGAACGCCGTCGAGGCCGACCGGGTTCGGTAGCGGCGCGGGAACCGGCGGCCATTGGCTCCACTTCTTGTTCGGCTTGTGCATGCGAAACCCCAGGCCGAGCTTGCCGGCGGCACGGTCGCGCTCGAAGATGTAGGGCGCAAAGATCGTCGCGTGAATCCAGGCTCCCAGCCCCATCGCCTGACCAATTAACATCAGGTTCTGCAGCAGCAGGATCGCTTCGTAGTCCAGCCGCCAAGCGTGTCCCAAGCCGATCGGTGCGACGATCTCGGGATTGGTAAATCCACTGCGCGCCCACTTGATGCCGCCGGCTGGCTGATAGAGGATTTTTTGATCGAGCAGGCCAAGTCCAGACGCAACCCAGGCGCCGAATTCGGTCGCGCTCTTTGGCCGGAACTTCTGCCAGTCGTCGACGAAGGTCGGGCGCTCGCCGTCGGGCTCGGAGAGCAGGTTCAACATGATGTTGATGAATCCTCGCGTGCAATCCACGAGCGGCAGGAAAATCGTCGTGCCGGGGACGTTTGAGAGCTGCTTGTTCCAGACGTGGTAGTAGGGGAACTGGCGTGGGAACTCCAGCCGCTCGTCGTAGATTTTCACCTTGACCGCGTCGGCGAAGGCGATCCAATCCGCCTCAACCCAGTCTTCGCGGTTCGGTGGCAGGCCCTGCATCAGATCTAACGCCTTTTTGCCCGTCAGCGGCTTGAGTAGCCAGACGCCTTCGTCGTTAAGCATGAAGAAGGTCGTTGCTTGGGCGTTGTCGGGGCTTGAGGCGGAGCGCCCGGTGACGTTGGTGAACGGCGTTCCAAGCTCCTTCGTGCCGTTAACGGTAAACAGCGGTCCGTCGTGGTGGATCAGCCCCGTCACACCGGTCGCGGCGATCAAGACCGCTTCCTCGAGCTTGCTCAACGGGGCTGGGTCATTGGCGCTCTGGTGGCTCAGCGGGCCGGCCTCGATCGAGACACCGCGCGCCACCCGCCGCGTCCGTCGCTCGGCTATGGCCGATATGAGGGGGTAGCGACACAGCTCCTGCAGGCCGCGATGCTTGCCGTTGGGAGTTTCAAGGGCGCCCCTCGCCGCGTCGCTCATTGCGTCCCTCCCGCCGCGCCCGACGCCATCTGGTTATGCACGTCGAGCTGCGCGGCCAGCGTCGGGAAGATATCGTGCGCCGCGTTCTCGCCGATGAAGAAGTCCATGTGGGAGTAGTTCGGAAACTGGATGTGCTGGTAAAGGTTGGCGTCCGCTAGATTCGCCTTGGCGATCGTGTGCATTGTCTGGCGCGTTCCTTCCGGCAGGAAGAGGTGGTTTTCCTCGCCGTGGATGAAAGTGATGGGGAACTTCAGCCGGTCGACGTGCGGCAGGTAGACGTCCTCGCCCGCGGCGTTCAGAATGCGGCCCTTACGAACCAGGTTGGCGAGATGCGCGAAGGTCCTCAGGTTGGCGACGCCGAACATCTCGCCCATCGCCGCGTGCGTCGCCGCGTTGAGCCGATCGTGGTTGTAGACCTCGCCGTAGATGAGCTGGATGAGACGTTCGACCGGGCTCTTGAAGCGTCCCTTGGTCGGGAAGATCTTGAGCACAGCGTCAGCGAGTTTGTCCGCGAAGTCCGTCTCGTCGAAATCGGTTGTCATCGTGGCGACGCCGAGCGCCGAGAGAACCGAGGCGATCCGCAGGCCCGAGCGAAACTCATTGATTGGCGGCGAGACGGGAAAGAAGGCCAATTGCGAACAGATTGCCGAGCGAATGCCGCTCACCTTGCCCGACAGAGCGCCCATCAGGAAGGTCATCGAGCCGACGCAGTGCACGACCACCTGAACGTCCGCTGCACCGGTTATCGCCCGCACCTTGTCGAGAGCCGCCGGATAGTCCCGTGTCGCAATGTCGTCGAGCGTAAACTGCGTCTCGGCCGAGGGCAGGTCCGGGCTGGCGCGGTAGTCGAAGAGCCAGACGTCATAGCCGCTGGCGAAGAGATACTCGGGGAAGTTGGTGTCGATCGTGTCGATACTGAAGGCCAGCGTACTTGTGCCGAAACCTGGGGCGAGCACGACAGGGCCCTTGGTTCCGCCCTGGTAGCGGGTCAGCTTGAGCGTAACGTTGTCGACGGTATTGAAGTAGTGCAGCTCGGGCGCGCTCATGCGCAACGGCCGTTTGACGCGCGGCAGCGGGCTCTTGTCGAAGTAGGTTTTCTTCGCCAATAGCCCGCCGTAGACCTCAAATAGCTCCTGGCCGAAGAACATGCCGTAGTCGATAGTCGCCTTGAGCTGCTCGGCCGGATCCTTGGCATTGAGCACCTGCATGGTGGTCATCTGCTTCATGAAGTCTTCGGGCTTGATCACGAGCACGCCGCGGCCAAGCACGGGGCTGTCGCTGTCCGGGCCGTCGAAGATCGTGATGTAGAGTGTCGTGGTATCGGCCCAGAGGTCGAGCTTCTTGTCGTCGCGAACCGTCTTGAAGCCGAAGAAGAAGAACTCCTTGCCTTCGAGCGACGTCAGCTTCATGTGGTACTTCATGATCCGTACGTTCGGCCGGTCCGGGTCGCGCGTCAACAGGTTGAAGTCCCCGCCGTTGACGGTCAGCGGCTTCGACGAGAGCTTTGGCGCGATCACGCTGCCAACGATGCGCCCCGGATGTCCGGGGTCGTGGAGCGCTTTTTTCAGGTCGGAGGTGATGGTCAATATGAACTGGAACGGCGAGTCGTCTTGCTTGCCTCGTCGCTCGCCCTCGCGGAAGTCCTCGTCGGTGACCGAGGTCGAGAAGTAGCCCTTCATCGTTTCGGTAAAGCGGATGGCGAGCCGCCGCAGCGGGGGCGGCTCGGCCGACGGAATCGAAGGCAGCGCGTAGTCAATCGTCCAGCCGCGATCCTCGGCGATCAAGGCGCAACCGCGCTCGGCCAGCGCCGAAATCGTTAGTAGCGGATTCACGCCCACGGGCCGCGGCAGCACCGAGCCGTCGGATATGTAGAGGTTGTCGTAGATCTCCGCGCCGGCTGCTCCCGAGAAAACCTGGCCCTTGTGGTTGACAACGCCGCGCTCGGCGTCCTCGCTCATTGAGCAGCCGCCGAGCGGATGCACTGTCGTCAAACTCTGGTTGGTGAGTTCGGTCCAAGTGGGGTTTTGCAGGTATGTGCCACCGAGCGGCCTGGTGGCCTCGAGAAGCTTGGCGTTGTCCTTTTGAAAGATAGGCTGATCGCCCACCCCGGGCCAACGGATGCGCAGCCGGTCGTTCTCAAGTACCGCGCGCCCCTTGCCGTCGTCGTGGCTCATCACCAGGTAGGTTTGGGTATGCTTGATAGCGCCGTGATACGGGCCAAGCCGCAGGCTCTCGGCTTCCCGCTGCTCTTCTCGCAGCTCGTCGTTCGGATTGGTGTCCTTGCCGAGCGCCTTCGCGGCGATGGACAATCCCAACGGCGTGAAGTCCGCCATGCCTCCGGCAAGCGAGCCCTCCTCGATGATCATTCCGTCCTCGAGCTTCGGTGTGTTGCGAATGTCGATTGCGCCGGTGATGGTGGGGCCGACCGGGTCCCGCCCGGCGGTGTCGCGGTGTCCGTGGCCGACGCCGTTGATCTCTTCCTCGGAGTTGTAAGAAAACCCAAGAAAATCCCCGTTGCCCGTCAAGCCCGCGCCTAGACGCTCCGAGAGCGCCAGCCCGTGCGCCTTCGAGCGCAGCAAAATCTCGGTTGAGCCGAGCGCGCCGCCGGAGAGAATCACCAGATCGGCTGTAAGTGTCATTTCGGGAGCTTCGAAGGCTTCGCGTCCGGAGTTGAGGATCTGATAACGCATCCGCCACTGGCTGCCAACTCGCTCGATGCGCCGCACGTCGATTTGCGTGAAGATCGTCGCCCCGTGGTTGTGCGCGTCGGGGAGATAGTTCATCGCCAGGGTGTTCTTCGAGCCGTAGTTGCAGCCCGTGAGGCAGTCGCCGCACAGCGTGCAGGCGACTTGGCCGACGCCGACGTGGTTCACTTTGTCGCTGAAGTTGACTGTGATCGGCGGCCGCAAAAAGGTCTCGCCCATGGCCTCGGCGGACTTCTTGAGCGCCGTCAGCTTCTTAAGCTCGGGCAGCCGGTCGGAGGGGTAGGGCTCGGGCTTGAGCATCTCCTCGGCGCGCCGGATGCCCTCCTCGACGCGCGTGTTGAGGTCGGCGAGTACACCCGCAGGCCATGCTTCGTGATCGTCGAAGACTCGGCGGTCGGCGCGCAACGCTACGTTGGCGTTGACCAGCGACGTGCCGCCCAGGCCGCAGCCTTTGAAGACGTTGATGTCCTTGTTGACCGTCAGGTCGTAGAGTCCGTTGCGCGGCCCGAGCGTATGGTTATCCAGATTGATCTGAAGCTCGCCGAGAACCTTTGGCTGCGTATTGGGGAACTCGCCGACGGGAATCTCCCGTCCGCGTTCGAGCAGACACACCTGCTGTCCGGCGCGCGCCAGCCGCGAGGCGGCGATCGAGCCACCATAGCCGGAACCGACGACGACGATTTGATAGTGATTTTTGATGTCCTCAATGGGGGATGAGAGGCGACGCACGGCATTCTCCTGATGCGACATCGCCGATGGATTTCGGCGGAGCGCTGAACGATTATGCGCGGTCTACAGAGGAAAATCAACAGGGATTCCCCTAATGTCTTTTCTGTCCCAGCTCAGTGACTTCCCCCGGGGAATGTCTCAATAATATCCGCGGGATATTCTGGGACATTTCATCCCGCTGCTGCGTGCTGCAGGACTTAGACAGGTGAATCAGAGTTTCAAGTCAGCGCGGAGGAAAGTACAACCGATCCGCTGTCCCGCCCAAGATTTCCCCCCGCGCCTCGGAAGTGAGTGGCAACTCCTGCTGATAGATCCGCAGCGCCTGCGCGTAGGTCAACGCGGGCGAATACTTCTCCAGCGGGAAATGAGATCCCCAGGCGCAGCGCTCGGGACCGAACATTTCGATTACCTCCATCACGACTTCATGAAAATCGCGGCAAGGGTATCCATCCCGGCAGCCTTCTGGCCCGTTGGCAATAAACGATAGCTTGGTGTGGCAGTTCTGGCGCCGGGCGAGCGTGCGGAGCGCCGCCAGGGTTTCCCTGACCGGCCCATCCGCCGCAAGGCCCAGGGTGTGGTCGAGCGCGACACGCAAGTCAGGGAACTCGGCGAGCAGCCGATCGGCCTCCGCGGCATGCTCGTATCCGGTCTGCAGGTTGATCGTGATGCCGTTGTCGAGCGCTGTCTTCCAAAGGGCGCGCACGCCGGGGTGATCGAGCTGGCGGCCGTCGGGGCCGCGGCCGGGAACGCTGCGCATGCCTCGAATTCCGTAGTCGCGCACGTACTCGGCGAGCAGGCCGGGGCTGTGCAGGTCGTTCGGGTCGAGGGTGCAGATCCCCGCGATCCAGTCCGGGTGGCCCTTCGACGCATCGCAGATCAGGCGGTTGTCGAAACCGTAGAATCCGCTGACTTGGATAGCGCAAATACGCTCCACGCCGTTCGCCTTCATCTCGCGCTGCACGTGTTCCAAAGTACCCGTGCCGGCTGGCGGACGAGAAGGATTCGGCCCCGCTGGGTAGCGCTGTTCGTCCGGCGAGAAAAGGTGCGCGTGGGTATCGATGATCAGCATGGGCACCATTATGCCACCGCCGAGGGAGCTGTCTACAAGCCGTTGCCAAGGTTGGCAGCAGTGTCTTCCGCATCACAGGATTCCCAGAAGCCGCTGATAGAATGGGGTCATGAAGCGGTTCGCCCTGCTGCTAGTGGTTGTGACAGCGGCGGCTGCATCTCACGAGCTCGTTCAACAGGCGAATCAGGCGCTCGAAGACAAGAACTTCACTCTCGCCGCGGAACTACTCGAAAAGGCGCTGGTCGACGACGACGATGCCGAAACGCGCTTTCAGCTCGCTTACGCCTACACCCAGCTTCAGCAGGACGAAAAGGCTATCGAGCAGTATGTTCAGGTCATCGCGGCCGAACCGGAATTGCTTCCGGCTCACGCCAATCTGAGTATCTTGCTGCTGCGGAATGAGCGGCCGGGGGAAGCGATCCCGCACCTGGAAGCCGTCACGCAAGCGCGGCCCGACGATGCGAACTTCCAGCTCTATCTGGCGCGTGCCTTGCTTTCCAGCGAGCGTCTTGATGAGGCGATTCCAGCCTTCGAGAGGGCGTCTTCGCTCGACGCCTCCTCGGTCGACCCGGCGCTCGGCCTCGGGCAGGCCCTGGCCCGCAAGGAACGTTTCCGCGAAGCCGCGGATGCCTACCGCCGCGCCGCCGCTATCGATCCCGCGCTTGGGCGAACGCTGCTGGAGTTGGCCGAAACGCTTCAGGAGCGTGGCGACATCGCTCAGGCCCTGCCTCTCTACCGGGAATATCTCGCCTCGCACCAAAGCGCGTTCGAAGTCAACGAGCGTGTAGGTACATTGCTTGTCAACGAAAAACGCTACGAAGAGGCGATCGAGGTGCTCACGCCGGCCGTAGACGAGCACCCGACCCCTGCCAACCTCGAAGCTCTGGCGCAGGCTTACCTGATGACCGAGCGGCGGGATGAAGCGCTGCCGCTGTTACGAAACGCCCTCGATGCCGATCCGGCGAACAATGAACTCCTGCTCCGCTACGCCAATGTGCTGTTGCACGCCGGAGAGACTGAAAAGGCTGCCCAGCAATACCACGCGGCTCTCAAGCAAGACCCTGAGAGTGCCGACGCCTGGAACGGGCTGGCCTTCTCGCTCTACAAGCTCGAAAACTTCCCAGGCACGCTGAAAGCCCTGGCGCAAGGGAGCGCAAAGGGTCGTTTGAAGCCCGCCGCCATCTACCTACAAGCCATCACGGAGGATAAGATCCAACTCTACGAAGCCGCGCTGGCCAGCTATCAGCGGTTCCTGGCTACCAACCCTGGCATGGAAGATGAGGAGTGGAAAGCCCGCCAGCGCATCAAGGTCATCAACCGCGTCCTCGAAAAGGGTGGCCGATGAGAGTCGGCCTGCTGCGGCTGTTGGTAACGGTAACATTGTTCGCGGCCGGGGCCGTGGCGGAAACCCCGACCAGCCTTGACGCCGTCAAAGGAGAGGGCAACCCAGAGAAACGCGCGCGGCTCGCGACCGACTACGCTCGGGCATCGGTGAAGCGCGTCGCTGAGTTCTACCAGAAAGGCGAACGCGAGGAAGGCGCGGCGCTGCTGCGGGACATCCAGGAAGCCGTCGACTTGACGCAGGAATCGCTAGTAGCAGCGGGAAAGTCAGCCCACAAGAACCCAAAGCACTACAAACGGGCCGAGATACAGACACGGGCGCTACTGGGCGAACTCGATGACCTCGATCGCAAGCTCGGCTACGATGAACGCGACGAGTTGCAAGCTGTTCGCGCACGCGTTGAACAGGTCAACCAGGAGTTGCTGATGTCGATCATGACGAAGACGAAAACAAAGTAGCGAGGGGAAAATGAAACGTCTCGGTGTTTTGTTGTGCATGCTGCTAACGGCGGGTCTGGCCCTGTTGCCTGCCCAGGATTTCCTCGGCGGAGGCCGCGACTTCCTCACGCCGCACGAGGCTGACCTCATTCGCGTCGCGCAGGAGCCGAACGAGCGCATCGAGCAGTACATGCATTTCGCGCGCCTGCGGCTTGAGCTGGTGCGGCAAACGTTGCTGAAGGAAGACGCGGCCCGCTCCAAGCTGATCCACCAGAACCTCGAAGAGTATGGCCGCATCATTGAAGCGGTAGACCTCGTGATCGACGATGCCGCGGCTGACAAGATTGATCTCACCAAGGGTCTCGGCCTGCTCGCTGAGCAAGAGAAGGAGTTTCTGGCGGTACTGGAGAAGATCCAAGAAGCACCCGCCGACGATAGTTGGGCATATGAATTCGTTCTCGAAGACTCGATCGAGATCACCCGCGACAGCATGGAACTGGCCACGGAGGACCTCGGCGACCGCGGCCGGCGCATCGCCGAAGCCGATGCCGAAGAAAAGGCCCGACAGCGCACGCTCATGACGCCCGAGCGGCAAAAAGATATGGCTAAGGCCGAGCAGAAGGTGGAAGAGACGAAGCAAAAGGAAACAAGCAAACGGCCCACCCTGCTCAAGCCCGGCGAAGACATCTCTAAGCCGCGGAAACCGTAAACGTTCCGGCCCATCAAGGTGCCCACCGCCATCGCGGCGTCACGACCCGCCCTGCCGGCTTGCTCCGCATGGGTATAGTGAAGCGATGGAGGCCCACGGACTGCTTGAACATATCCGCCGCCAGCCGCGCGGGCGTGCGGATTTCAAACATCTCGCTCGTCAACTCGGGGCTCGCGGCAAGCAGCGGGCAGCGCTACAGCAAACGCTCGATACTCTCGCCGCCGCCGGCCGCCTCATCGAGCACCGTAGCGGCCATTACTCTCTGCCACAGCAAGATTCGGAATTCATTACCGGCCGCCTCAGCCTACATCCCAAGGGGTTTGGGTTCGTGATCCCCGATCGGCCACCGCCCGGCGTCGAGGGAGACATATTCATCCCTCACAGAGGGATCAACGACGCCATGCACGACGATCGCGTCGCGGTCCGCCTGATGCGCGGCAAGGGTGATGGGCGCGCGGAGGGCCGCATTGAGCGCGTTATCAAGCGCACGAACCGCTTCGTTGTGGCCGTGTTTCGCTACTCGAAGCGAGGCTCGTTCGCCTCACCGCATGACAGCCGCATCCGCGAGGACATTGCGATCCCCCCGGGGTCGGAACTTCCTGCCGCGGATACGACCGAGGATCGTCTCGGCGACGTCAAAGCGCCCGAAGTGAAGTCCGCTGAAGAACTGGACGGCATGATCGTCAACGTCGAGGTTCTGCGTTTCCCCACCCGGCTCGAAATGGCCGAGGGCCGCGTGGTTGAAATTCTGGGACAGCCCGATGACTTCGGTGTCGATGTCGAGATTATGATCCGGCGGTTTCACCTGCCCCATCGCTTCTCCGCCGAAGTGCGAGCCGAAGTCGAGTCGGTTCCGAAAACGATTCCCGCGAAGGAAATCGCAAGCCGGCGCGATTTCCGAGACTTCGACATCGTGACGATCGACGGCGAGACGGCCCGCGATTTTGACGATGCCGTCTGGGTCGAGCGGCTCGACAAAGGCCAGTTCGCTCTACACGTTCACGTGGCGGACGTCAGCCACTACGTGCGAACCGGCTCCGAACTCGATGCCTCGGCCCGCGAGCGGGGAACCAGCGTTTACTTTCCCGACCGCGCCGTCCCGATGCTCCCTGCTGAGCTCTCGACTGGCATCTGCTCCTTGAATCCCAAACAAGACCGGCTCGTGATGTCGGCGCTGCTGAAGATCGATAGCAACGGAGCTATCGTCGCCGCTGAGTTCCACCGCGGGGTCATCCGCAGCGTTGAACGTATGACGTACACGAACGTCTTCGGCATCCTCGAGGGGGACGTGACTCTCCGGGAGCGCCATGCACCGCTTGTTGAGCGCTTCGAGTTGATGCAGGAGATGGCGATGATCCTGAATCGCCGCCGCCACAAACGCGGTTCGATCGACTTCGACCTGCCCGAGGCCGAGATCGAGTTCGACGAGTTCGGCCGCATGACAGGGGTCACGCGGTCCACGCGCAACGCCGCGCATCGCATCATCGAAGAGTTCATGCTGGCCGCGAACGAAGCCGTGGCGCAACGGCTGGCGGCGATGGAAGGGCCGGCCATCTATCGCATTCATGAAGAGCCCGAGGCGAAACGGGTACTCGAATTTGAGCAGTTGGCGCATTCCTTTGGTCATACGCTCGGCATCGAAGTGCCTCTCAGGAAGTTCGACCGCACCCATCGCCGCCGTGACGGCTCAAAGTCACGCCACACGGACGTCGTCGCCAGTACCGATATCGAAGTCAGCCCGCGCGATTACCAGCGGCTCATCAAGCAGATCGAAGGCACGCCCGAGGAGCGCATCCTCAGCTACCTGATGCTGCGCTCGCTCAAACAAGCCCGCTACAGCGACAAGAATCAAGGGCACTTCGCCCTTGCCACCAAGCTATATACCCATTTCACTTCGCCGATTCGCCGCTACCCGGACCTCGTGGTTCATCGACTGCTGAAGGCCCTGCTCGATCAAGATACCGACAGCCCGCACACACGAGGAGAGAACAAGGGGCCGTATGCCGCGAGCGATCTCGAAGCGATCGCGCAGGAGACATCGTTCACTGAGCGCCGTGCGGCTGACGCCGAGAGGGCGCTGATCCAGTGGAAGAAAGCCCGCTTCATGGAAGAGCGCCTCGGTGACGAGTTCGATGCTCTGGTCATACAAGTGAGCAAAGCAGGTCTGTTTGTCGAGTTGCTGGAACTGTTCGTGGAAGGGCTGGTGCCGATTGAGAGCCTCCCGGGCCAGTTTGAGTACCGCGAATCCGCCCGCGTTCTCATCAATCAGCGCACCAAATTCAAGCTCTCCCTTGGCGATCGTATCCGCGTCAGGGCTGACGGCATTGCGTTTGATGGGATGCGGGCAGAATTCTCTTGGGTGCCGCCCGACAAGCCCAAAAAGCCGGCCTGAGCCGTCGCCGCTGCCATCCGGCGGTGCCCGTAAACCGGTTTGCTAGCATAAGCCCTAAAGAAGATAACCCTCCTCGGGGGTGAACGATCTCTCTATTCCCGCCGATTCTACAAAGCGATGAGCACCGCCGTTGCCATTCCCGAAGTTGAGGAAGAAGTAAAGGTCGGAGGTGAGTCTCAAGACGAGCTGGCGCGGCTTTATCACGTCATCCTGCTCGATGACGATGACCATACTTACGAGTACGTCATCGAGATGTTGACTCAAACCTTCTCGTTTTCAGAACAGAAGGCCTACGAACATACCGTCGACGTGGATACTCACGGCCACACACGGCTGATCACCTGCTCGCTGGAAGAAGCAGAGAAGAAGCGCGACCAGGTTCATGCTTTCGGCCCGGACTGGCGGCTGCCGCGTTCGCTGGGTTCGATGGCGGCGTTAATCGAACCGGCCGAATGAATCAGCCCGACGCTTCGCCGATCTGTCCGCTTCGGCTGACCGCCCAATCTTCTTCGAGCGCTACATAAGCAGGTTGCGGCCCGCGCTTTGCGCTCGGAATCACAACGACGCTCTCCGCTTTGCGCGGCGCATTCAGCTGTGCGCGGTAAGCATCCTCGTAGCCGGTGGCCGCGAAGAAGACCGCCTCGTCGAAGAATTCACCGATCGAGATCACCAGGTCGTACTCTAGGTTCAACTCCTCGGGACGTCCCGGTACGCAGTGCCGGATAAAGTCCACCAGCATCGATTTCGTCACGGAAAGAGCGAAGATCAACTCGCTCAGCGGAATGCCCTCGAGATAACGCTCGCGGCCCAGTTTCACGTAGCGGGATCTGACGGCGATCTTGGAGCGGGAACTGATCCATCGCCCCAGGTTCTGGTAAAGGTCGTCTTTGAGCGCAATGAGCCGCTCGCGGGGGATTGTCCTATAAGCAGGGCAGTTTGGGTCCGTTTGCAACCGCTCGATCAAATCATTGGTGAGCCGGTCGGCGGATTCATGGATCTGTTCAATCAGTCTGTGAGAGATCATAGGCTTGGCGGTTTCGATTATCGCTGCTTCGGGCCGAGGCGCCAAACGACGCCGCACTTAACGCCGCCGCACTTAGCGACACTGCACTTAGCGACACTGCACTTAACGATGATGCAAGAAACACTTCACACCGAGTACTTGGCGACGGCGTCTTCGTCGAGTTCGACACCCAATCCAGGCGTGTGCGGCACAATCGCATAGCTGTCTTTGATATTGATCGGCTCAACGATCAGATCGTCTACACGCTGGTACGAAAGAATATCGCTGGGCAGCGTGCAGTTCGCCGCCGCCGCGCAGGACTGCACGAAGGCCGCGTCCTTGATGCCGAGTTCGTGACCGGAACCGTGCCAGCAGGGCATGCCAAATGCCTCCGCCACCGCCACGTTGATCACGAAACTCATCATCGAAGGCCGCGGGCCGGTGTTGATCAACTCGCAGGAGCCCAACCTGGCTGCCTGGACCATCTGCTCGCGACTGCGCGGCGTGAGTGTGATCGCCGTATCGAGAGCCGCGGCGATCTTGGCCATCTCCGCCAGATCGTCAACCGGATCTTCAATCGTGCGCATGTTGCCGATCTCGTCAAGCTCCCGACCGATCGGCATGAACTCTTCAGCCGTCTTATAGTGGCGGTTGAAATCGACTGTGATCTTAAGGTCTGGCGCGACCTCCTGCACAGCCCGCACGGCTTCGGCAATGGGATCTTCAGGCCGGCCTTTCATCTTGAGGGACGTGAAACCGCCCTTGAGGGCACGCTCGGCAACCCGTTTGGCGTCAACAGGGTTTTTCCGTCCGCACCAGTAGGGCACGTAGACCTTGTCCTGCGCCAAGCCTCCCAACAACTGGTAGGCCGGCCAGCCGAACGCTTTGCCCACAACGTCGTAGAGGGCGATCTCAAAACCCGTCCGCGTGGCGCCATTCGGAAGTTCAAGCCGCGGCAGGTTGAGGTCGAGGACGTTCTGTCCTTCCAGATGTCGCGCGTTCTCAAGCGCCCCCTCTTTGGGCACTTCGCGGGATGTTTCGCCGATTCCGAAGAGTCCCGAATCGGTGTGCAGCTTGATGATGACTTTCGGGCCCTTGGGAAACTCCGAAAGGCCGTCGGGGTCGAACTCTGGGCTGTTGATCATGTCGTCTTGAACCGGGACGACGACCTGAAAGATCTCGATCTTGGTGATCTTAAGCCGCTCGGATTTTCCGGCGGCGCATGAAGGGAGGGAGGCAAGACCGGCCAAACCGGCTGTCCCAGCCAACATCTGTCTACGAGTGAATCCAGCCATTTCTCAATTCCTTTCGAGAGCCCCCAAAAACTGGGCCTCTCTATCAAAAACTGGGCCTCTCTATCATAGTTCAAGGGGCGATTGGGTGAGCCTCATTGGCCGCGGGATGCGTTTTTCGGCGTGAACAGTCTTCTTTAGCCCATCCAGCATTTTCCAATCCAAGAATGATCCTGAAATGCGGTAGGTCGAGGCCGGG
>JAQBUE010000281.1 GCA_027624045.1 Acidobacteriota bacterium | reverse complement strand
AACCGTATGTCCGGTGGTGTGGGAGGGTGGCGGGGCCTCAATCCCCGTCACCCGACCCGATCGGGTGTTGCGCGTGCGGATTGGCGAACCTCGGCTTGGGTGGGAGCGCTTTTGAAAATCGTTCTCGGGTCTAGTATGCGCCTGGGTTGGCTGGTTAGCTGGGTGGGGTTTGGCTAAGTGGTTTGGAATGAGCGCGAAAAAGTGGTTTAGGCTTGTGACTGGGGTTTTGGCTGTTGGGTGTTTTGCTGCTGAGCGGTCCTGGATCGCGAGGATTCGCGACCCGGCAAGGCTGGAGCCTTGCGCCACGATGGGCTGGGTGGGTTCTGGGGTGGGTTACGTGGCCATGAATGACTGGGCTACGACCCGCCAGTGGCGGGGAAAGCCGCCTGAAGGCGCCTCGGGAGCGGCGCCTGTTGGGGACTACGCGATGGACTTGCCGCCAGTCGCCCATCGGAATGACGATTGCCTTGGGATTCGCCTTGCGCAGCTCGTCGAGAGCCTGCGCCGCTGCTTCGGAAGGGAATTCGCCCTCAAGCACGACGCCATCGAATACGGCGGCGGCGGCCTGTACGGCTTCTTGCCAATCCGGCCCGAACTCAATGCTTGCCAGGACGGCCAGGTCTTGCTTGCGGGCAAGTTCGACGTACTTGCTGACGAGTTCTCGCTGCCGCGTGTCGATGTCCGTCGTACGGCCGAGGCTCCAGGTTAGAACCAGACAGGAATAGGGAAGGCTGTCGAGGAGTTCGAGTGTTTCGGGCTGGTACCAGCGTTCGATGACCTGCTTTTGGGAGTCGGTGAGGATTGGATTCTCGCCGCCATGACGACGCAGGATTTCGAGTGGCCCGCCGTCCCAACGCAGGGGTATCCAGGAGGGCGGCGGGGAGGCTGCCGGGATGAGAACCGCCGTGAGAAATGCGATGAGGACGATTCGTAGTAGCACTACGAATTCAGGCTATCACGAGAGGGAAGGGCTGCCATATGCGCGAGGGGTGGTGGTAGTGGGGTCTTAGCGTGGAGATGGGCAAATAGTGGCGGAATCTACCTGTCTGGCGGCTGTGCGCGAATCTCGCCGACATCGGTTTCATACTGACTTACGAGGCGATCCAGGAGGTCTCGGAGTGCTTTAGCGTGCTCCCAGTTCATTGTTATGGCAGCTCGATCCTCGACGTATGGATTGTCTCGGTCTATCACGACCTGGCTGAAGATCAGTCGCAGGTCTTGAAAGCTGAACCCAGCGTTCGCGTTGTTGACGTAGATCTCGATGAATCCAGGGGCGCGAACCTGTGTCAGTTCGGAGATTTTCACAGTCTTACTGGGCTGTTCCGACATGAGTCAAGTTGCCTCCTCGGGGTTGGGTCAAGGAGATGTTCTCCCTTAACGGCGGTAGCGATTCAAGCCTATCCGTTTCGGCTGTTGCCTGCTGATTGACCTCTGTTGTTATGTTTGTTCCGTCGATCAGTATCGGGATAGCTCCGTTGGCTAGATGGCTTTCGATTTGTTTAAATCGGCCCTTGCTATCCTCCTGCTCGAAAGTCTGAACAGTGAATGATTCAGGGTCGAATCGCTCAGAGCGCAGCACAAGCTCACTGAAGGGCACGAACCGAACCATCAGGCCGCAGTCGAACGCTTCGGCGATTCTTCGGAGCGTCCTAATGTTCGGTTCCATCGCCCCTGGGTTCAGCAACTTCGAGATACGCGGCTGCAACATGTTGGCTTGTTTCGCAAGCTGCTCTTGGGTCAAGCCGTGAGACTTCAGCAACGATCGGATCTGGAATGGAATGCCAACGCTGATCTGCGAAGCTACGTATGCCTTGCGATACTCTGGATTCCGTAGCTTTGACAGAAGTTTAGAGATCGTACTCTTCACTGCTTGCCTCCCCATTCAGGATCATCGCTTTCCTTTTCTTCGCGGTATCTAAGCAGTCTGTCGGCTTGTACACTTGCTGCTTGTGCATATAGCCGATCAGGGCATACCAAACGCGTTTCTGGGAGAATCCCAGCAACCGGTGTTGTTTCTTGCCTGCAAACCAGCGTAGCTCTCCAATACCGTCACCGAGACGCCTATAATCTGGCATCTCCCAGCTCTGGATCTTTCGCTGATTCTTGATGAACTCATCTGTTAAGGCTTGCTCTCTAACTGGCAGGCCACCGTACCAGTCCGCTATCTTGTTTCGACCCACTGGGGAAACATAGCACCGGATCTGTCTCGGCTCCGCCATCAGTATATCATAAAAAAGTTATATCGGGAGAGCTTTCCTGCTTGGCTAAGACCCCACTACCGGAGTGGTCGGCCCGCGCGTTGCTAAGCCTGATGAGTTCGGGCGTCTTCGAGGAGGCGCTTGGCGCGCTCGGGGTTATAGACTCCGCAGGGGCAGAAGCGTGCCAGGGTCGCGACGGCTTGGTCAGTCGTGCGGCGACCTTCGCGGACCATATCGAGCATCTTGCGTGCCATGTTGAATGACACCATGCCGTGACCGCACATCGTCGAAAGCTCAAGCACTTGGCTATTGGGGAGATGATCGTGCGGATCGGTGAAACCGAGTGAGTATTCCACGCTGTGGCGCTGAATGCCGCAGCACTCGCCCAGGTTTTTCGCGCCCTGCACCGACGTACTGACGTTTACTGACAGCCCGAGATCGGCTTCCTTGACCTCGCGCAGACACGCCTCGGCCTTTTCGCTGCTATCGAAAACAGCCGCCACGGTTCCCGCCTTGTGAACGGCATCAATCACGGCGTCATAGTCAACCGAGACCTCGCGGCTCCAATGGACGGTCGGCTTCAGTTCCTGCGAAGGCCGGTAGCTTCCGAACTGCGAGTTGCCCATGTTGGCGGGCTTGTGCGAGGCGCAGATGCGCAGGAAGGTCTTGAGTTTCTCGACCGACCCCTCGTCGTTCTTGCCCTTGCAGGGGATCGCGAAGATGATGTAGTCGTCCCGAAAGCTCTCAGCGTCACCGTACCGGTGCAGCGTATTCGTCACTCACTTCCTCCTTGGCCTGCACGTTGGTGACGCGTCCGAGCCCCATATTCGTTTTCGCACGCACGAAGCTGTAGCCCAGTTCCTCAAGCACCGGGGCCAATTCCGTATCTTCGCCACGCTCGTCGCAACGCGTGGAAACACCTACGGCAATGACCGTGTCGATGTGCTTTGCAACCTCGGCAACCGTATCCAACACCGGCTGCACCATATCAACCCGCGTCTTGATCTCAACGATTGCCGACAAGATCTTCTCGTCGAGCAGATCTTCCTTGAGATCGCCGGTCGATTTGTCGAGCATGAGGTGAGTAATCGGGTTCTTCGCCTCGAACGTCACGCCGAGGCGTGCCAGCGCGCGCGTCATCGTCTGAATGTGATGGAAGCGGACGCCGACACCGGGCCGGCCGAATTCGATCACGTAGCCGACTTCGCCAACTTCAACGCGGTGGGCTACGTCGTTTGTTTTGACTTCTTCGGTGCCGCGGCCGTGGATGCCGGTCGATTTGTGCTCGACCAGGGGGTCGCTAAAGACGCGGCGCGCGATCCGTGGCCACTCGAGCTCATCCATCACAAAGGCGGATGTCGGGCAGACGTCGGGCTCGGGTTCAAAACGGAATCGAAAGACTTTTGCGAGCTTGCGAAACGTGCGCACCATGGTGGGATTGAGGTGCTCGCCGCTCATGCGGAAACAAGTGCCGCACTCAACGCATTCGTCGCGGTCGATGGTGGCGCGGTTGATCTCAGGATCGACGTAAATCGCGCCCATCGGGCAGACCGGAATACAGTTCGCGCACGCTACGCATTTGTTGGGATCGATCAGCAAAGGCCCGCCTCCTCAACGACTTCGGGATTCAGTTTATCATAGGCCCTGACCTCAAAAGGACTTTATGCGGGCCAAAAACAAACGCGCCGAGCCGCTTTGCACGGCCCGGCGCAGCAGATCTGAGATCCCTCAAACAACGAAGTCAAAAGTTAGCTGACACTACGGCGTTGAAACGATGGGAAGCGCGGCGCTAATCGCCGACACCCCATCGACACCGGCGATCACACAGACCGGGTGAGAAAAATCGTTAGCCAGGGAAGGAACCGCCACGAGACCTGCGTAGTTGATGTTGTCCGGCCGCGTCGGGTCGCCGCCCACGCCACCGGGAACAAAGTCAAGCCCGAGGTTGTTACGAGTGCGCCAAGCGATGTTGTGGTCTGCACAAGAGGTGTCACCGCTCACGCCCACGGCGCCCAAGAGAGTTCCGTTTTCGTCATAGAGAGCGAGTCCACCGCCAAAGACGTTAACTCCACCGATCTTGTTGTGCGTCATGAAGTCGCTCGGCTGACCATTATGAACCGAGTTGCCGTCATAGGCGGCGGACGTGTCGACCGGATTACTGTGCTGCAAGCCGAACAAACTTCCGCCGGGTTGAGTTGCCGCCCAAAGGTTGGCGGTCGACAAGGCCAGGCCGGGGAGACTGAAGGAGTTGGCGGTATTGGCTTTCTGCGCGGAGATGACGCGGCTCCCGGGCCATTGGTCGCCGCGGTCGTCGCCCGTGAAGGCGACGGCGCAGACGACTCCGTCGCGGTTCACGATCGTGCCCCACATATTCAGGCCGAAGCCGCCATTGGCCTGGCTTTGGGCCGCGCTGAGGGCACTCTTGAGTTCTGCGTGGCTCGGCAGATCGCCACACGCTGAACCGCCACCGCCAGCGGCGAACAGGCCCATTGGAAGCAACATCGCCCCCGCCAGCATTGAACAAACACGTTTACGAATCATATTTTCTCCTAACAGCCTGTGGCAGAATACCCTGTTTTCAGGCGGCGAGAAGCAGCGGGGTGGCCAGCGGCGCGC
>JAQBUE010000050.1 GCA_027624045.1 Acidobacteriota bacterium | reverse complement strand
TCCCGCCTGAGAGGCGACCCCGACCGTCTCCAGACAAGAAATACCAAACAAACCCAGCCCGATCTAACCAATACAACCGAAACAACTTACCAGCAGGAATCGGCCGAACCCCGAACGCAAGTCAGAGGCCCAAGCCCCCAAAACCATCCACCCGACCGCTAACCAGCGTCCCAAACCCGGCATCCTGCCCTCAACGAGACCAAGAAAAGCCAAACGAACCCAGCCAACCAGCCCCGCCAAAATCACCACCCACCCAAACTGGGCCCAAAAGCCGCCCAGCAATAGAAACATCACCAGTACGCTCAACCACTGGCCAAGCCGCTCCGCCATGTTGTGCCCTTGCTGTCAGGCCGATTGCCTATTGACTCGGAGCGAGCTAGGCTGCCCGCCTCAAGCACAGCGATATAATGGTTAGCTCGGCATGGCGAAGACTATCCTTGTCGTCGAAGATGACGACGATCTTTGTGATCTGCTTGATTACAATCTGAGCCGGGCCGGCTACAAGGTTCGTGTCATGAAGCAGGTGGCCGGAACTCTTGAAGCCGCCGAGCGTATTGTTCCCGATCTGATTCTGTTGGACGTGATGTTGCCCGATGGAGACGGCTTCGATGTCTGCCGGAGTATTCGGGGGTGTGCTTCGCTGGCCGACACGCCGATACTCTTCCTGACCGCGCGCGGTGAAGAAGTGGACCGCATCCTCGGCCTTGAGATCGGCGGTGACGACTACATCACCAAGCCGTTTAGTCCGCGCGAACTGGTGGCCCGGGTTAAGGCGCATTTAAGACGTCAGTCCGCGCCGGTCTCCGAGGCCACTACGAGACTGGGTCCGCTGGAGATTGATTCCGAGGCCTGCAAGGCGTTCGTGAACGGCAAGGAGATTGCTCTGACAGCGACGGAATTTCGCCTGCTCGAATTCTTCATCGCTCACCCAGGCAGGGTACATAGCCGCGAAGCGCTACTGGAAACAATCTGGGGTCAGGACCGCAATGTGACCCCACGTAATGTGGACGTTCACGTGCGGCGTCTGCGCGAACAGATTGAAGAGAGTCCTCAAGATCCGAAGTGGCTCCAGACGGTTCGGGGTTTTGGGTACAGGTTCGAATTGCCCGCATGACGACGCGGATCTTCTTCAAGCTCATTCTTACCTTCGTCGCCCTTCTGGCGATTACCGCGCTGGGCATCCAGTATCTCGTGACGCGAGTCACCGAGCGGGATTATCTAAGGGAACTCGAGCGCGGCCTGCAGGATCAGGCGCGGCTCGCTGAGCTTTCGATTCGCTCGCTGGAACCGAGTGAAGTCGATCGCACGATTGCCGAGATCAAAGCCCGCGTCGGCGTCCGCGTGACGCTCATTCGGCGTGATGGCGATGTCATAGCGGATTCAGATGCTGAACCCGCCGCGATGGAGAACCACGCGACCCGCCCAGAGTTCGCGGCCGCGTTGCGCGGTGGTGTCGGCGTTGACAGGCGCCTGAGTCGGACGGTGGGCAAGGAATTTCTTTACACAGCCATCCCTACCGAATATGGCGCGCTGCGGTTGGCGTTGCCCATACCGGAGATTGACGCCCGGACGAGCGAGATTCGCTCCAATGTGATTCGTACGGCTTTGCTGGCGCTGGTACCAACGATTTTCCTGGCCGGATGGATCTCTCGGCGTGTGTCAAGACAACTGTCTGAGATCATGCGCTTCGCGCGGGACTTGTCGAAGGGCAATTTCGGAGGCCGCCGCCCGACTCACACAAGTGGGGAACTCGGAGAGCTGAGCCGCACCCTGGAGGTCGCCTCCGGGCAGCTGCGTTCGACCTTCGAGCAGGTGCAGCACGAGCGCTCCCGTTTCGAAGCGGCCGTGAACGGTATCGGCGAGGGGGTCTTGGTTGTCGGCAGCGATAAGAAGACGGTTCTGTCGAACCCCGCGATGGCGAAAATGTTCCCGTCGGGGCCGCTCCAGCCTGGTTCGTCTCTGGACGGCTGGTCGAGGGTGGAGATTCGCGTCCTTTTTGAGGACGTATTTGAGCACGGTGAATGGCGCTCGGTCGATTTGACAACGAACGAACCGGCGGAGAGAGCTTGGAAGGTTTCCTGCGCGCCGATCAAGGATGCCTCGGGCGGCGTGCAGGCGGCGGTTGCGGTCTTCTACGACGTCACGGAACTCGAGATGGTCGACCGCATGAGAAAGGATTTCGTCATCAACGTATCCCACGAACTGCGCACGCCGCTGACCGCGATTCAAGGCTATACCGAGACGCTGCTCGACGGCGCGATCGACGAACCGGAGAACAACCGGCGCTTCCTGCGGATCATCCGTCAGAATTCAGAGCGGCTCGCTCAGCTGACCGCCGACCTGATGACGCTGTCTCAAATCGAAGTAAAAGCCCGCGAGTTTGCTATCTTTCCGCACCGCGTTGAAGAGTTGCTCGTCCAGGCCGCTGATGCCATCCGGACGGTGACGGATAAGAAAAACATTGAAGTACGGATCGAGCCCGTCGATTCGGAAATGACGGTCGACTGTGACGCGGATGCGATCCACCAAGTGTTGATGAACTTGTTGGACAATGCGACGAAGTATACCGCCGAAGGAGGGACGATTCGGCTCGGTGCGGAACGGCTCGGCGACGACGTTCGGTTTTTCGTCGCGGACAGCGGCATCGGCATCCCTGCCGAGCATATTGGCCGCTTGTTCGAGCGCTTCTATCGTGTGGACAAGGCGCGTTCGCGGGCGCTGGGCGGTACGGGGCTGGGCCTCGCGATCGTGAAGCATCTGGTGATGGCGCATCACGGAAGCGTTCAAGTGGAGAGTAAAGTCGGCCGCGGCTCTACCTTCTATATTCTGGTTCCCGCCGCTGCCGTGCGGGAGGCGGCCGTGATCCAGGGCACGCTGTTCTAAGCGCTTGAGACTTAGAACCTCCCGGTTACGATCGCGTTGACCGGGCGGCGCTCCGCTCGCGCAGCATTTTCTCCGTCTCACGCTGCTGCCGTTCTTTGTCTTCCAGTAGCTCTTCGATGCGCTGCTCGAACACCTCGAGCTCGGTTGAGAATTTACGGAAGTACCACTCCTCGGTTCTCGTAAAGCGGCTCTGCAGATCGCTGCACCATGCCCCATAAGCGGTGTCTTGCTGGAGGTTATGCCACGACTGAGCAAAATTTGGACGCTGCTTCAAGCCATGCAGGATGGCGTTCAAACGTCGTCCGGTGAAGTGTAATAGTAGGCAGCGCAGCACGTTAACGTCATAATCCACCCACGCAACAGCCGCCGGCCGGTCGGATGATTCCCTATACCAGTGCCAAACAGTAGCGGCCGGCGACATAATGCAGCGATATCCCAGGCGCCAGGCGCGCATGCTCAGCTCGACATCATCGACACCCCACTTGGCCCCGCCGCTGTCCCAACCGCCGATGGCCTGGAACGTGCTTCGTCGCACCGCTACGCACCCGCCCGGTATGCAAGGACTCTCCGAAGGCTCTTTCTCGTCGCACCGCGGAGCCCAGCCGTTGCGGAAGTTCTCGTTGACAAAGGTGTAGGACTGGTGGGAAACCGCGTGGGTTGTGATGTCCCCGATACGGCAACCCGCGAGCGCCACCGAAGGGTCGGACAAAACCCGCAGCATCTCAGTCAACCAGCCCGATTCAGGAACAACATGGGCGTCAAGAAACACCAAGTGCTCGCCCCGGCTTGCCGCGGCTCCGGCATTTCGGGCGCGCCTCAAGCCGAGTTGATCCTGGCGAATCAGACGGGCTCTGCTGTCAGTGTTGGCGGCTAGCTCAAGAAAGTCGCAACTGCCGTCGGTCGACCCATCATCGACGACAATCGCCTCGATCGGGTGACCGTCATCGTGGGCGAGCGTCTCCCGCACCGTGCGTTCAACCCACGTACCCTCGTTGTAGGAAGGGATGACGACCGAAACAAGTGGATCTCTCGTATCCACAGAGCTACACCAACCGGCCGTTCACCTCCGAGATGCCTTACTGCGGTGGAGGAAGGGTGGCCGGGGGCGGGCCGGTGCTAAAACCCGCCAACGCCGGGCGTTCGGTCGTCTTGATGACCGCCAGCACGGCCGGTACGACGTATGCCATTTTGACCAGCTTCTTCGCCGTCTCGCGGCGGCTGAGTTGCTCCGTTGCCGGCTGTTCCACCGCTGTGTCGATCTTGTCCGATTTGTTAAGGTCGTTCATGATCCCATCACCCTGCCGTCTCTCCACTGATTTACGCCCCCCGTAGAGTATCTGGAGAGATTCATTCTGCCGCGTAAGCGACTTGTTTGGAAAGTATACCAAGAAGATGTTTTGGTTTGCTACCCGCCGCGGTCCCCGCCGGAAGCCCGTCGTTTCAAGAAGGGTCTTCTGCCTACGGACCCACGGCGGACAGGCCGCCTTCCCGCGCCGTCCCGATGGCCCGCCCCGGTATCGTACCCGGGCTGAGGTTTTCCGGAGACCCACAGCCGTCAGATGTTGTCCCGATCCTGAAACATCGTCGCCGCCATGTTTCCGCCAGAGTCCCGGCAGGCACTGTGAGCCTATGGTATACTCACGAAGTAACCAGAGAGAAAAAGAAGATAAAAAAGGAGTCGAGACGGACGTATATGCCCTTAGAGCCACAGGCGAAAAAAGAGATCATCGCCACGTATCGTATCCACGGAAAAGACGTGGGATCGACCGAGGTGCAGGTGGCGGTCCTGAGCCAACGCATTCAGGATCTCACCGAACACCTCAAGGGACACCATAAGGACCAGTCCTCGCGGCGAGGCTTGCTCACCATGGTAAGCCGGCGACGCCGTTTGCTGCGGTACCTCCGTAGCACCGGTCCTGAGCGGTATCGGAATCTCATCAAGAGTCTGGGCCTGCGCGGATAAGACGTTCGTCATGTCCGGGATGAACCCGAACCGACGTAGCGTTCCCTACATAGCGACTAGCAGACAGCCGGTTTGGCGTCAGGTGTATTCGCCTGGTGCGTCGGACCTGCTCTGTGCTGTCCCACTGTCCGATGCGTCACCGACGCTGTCGGGGAGTGGCTTCTGCTTCCCTCACATTTCCCAAAACGAGAGGTAGCCGGCGTTGCACCGCCCTGCGGCTGACAGCGAAGCGGCTGATTGTCATTGAAAGAAAAAATGAAACAAACTGTAAATATAGAGCTGGGCGAACGAACGATCGAGCTCGAAACGGGCCGATTGGCCAAACAAGCCGGCGGTGCCGTGATTGTGCGCTGCGGTGATTCGGTCGTCCTTGTCACAGCGACGGCCGCCGATCAACCTCGCGAAGGTATTGATTTCTTCCCTCTCACGGTCGACTACCGTGAGTATACTTACGCCGCCGGGCGTATTCCGGGTGGATACATCAAGCGTGAAGGCCGTCCGTCAGAGAAAGAAGTTCTGACGAGCCGGCTCATTGACCGCCCCATCCGACCGTTGTTTGCCGACGGCTTCCGTAACGAAACGCAGGTAATTGCGTTTGTGCTGTCAGCCGAGCCGGATTTCGATCCGAGCATGTTGGCGCTCGTAGGTGCCTCGGCGGCGCTGTCAATCTCTGACATCCCATTCCTCTACCCGATCGGCGCCGTGCGCGTCGGCCGCGTGGAAGGTAACTGGGTTCTGAACCCGAGTTACTCGCAACTGGCTGAGGGCGACCTGAACATCGTCGTTGCCGGCGCCGAAGCAGGGCTCGTGATGGTCGAATCGAGCGCTTTGGGCGCGAGTGAAGACGATATGATCGAAGCCATGCGCGTCGGCCACGAAGGCTGCCGCACGATCATCAAGGGCATTCGCGAGTTGGTCGAGAAGGCCGGCAAAGCGAAGCGCAAAGTTGTGCCGCCGGTATTCAACGAAGAGGGTTATAAGGCGTTCGCCGCGAAATGGAGCGAGAAGCTGGCCGCGGCTCAGGACACCACTCAGGTTGACAAGCTCGAAAGCCAGACGAATGTAAGCAACCTCAAGAAGGAATGCGTGGCCGATGCGGGCGACGATGCGGACAAGGCGAAAGAAGCCGGTAAGTTCTTCAGCAAGCTCAAGGAAGATCTCTTCCGGCAGTCGATTCTCCAGAACAAGAAGCGGCTCGACGGCCGCGCCTTCGACGAGATCCGGAAGATTACCTGCGAGGTGTCGGAACTGCCGCGCACTCACGGCTCGGCCGTCTTTACGCGTGGTGAGACACAGGCGCTCGCCACCGTCACTCTCGGCACAAGGGACGAGGGCCAGCGACAGGAGAAGCTCGAGAACCCTGACACCCAGAAGACCTTCATGGTGCATTACAACTTCCCGCCGTTCAGCGTTGGCGAAGTATCGTTTCTGCGCGGCGCCGGGCGGCGTGAGATTGGTCACGGCATGCTGGCCGAGCGGGCGCTTACGGCTGTAATCCCCGACGAAGAGGCCTTCCCTTATACGATTCGTATCGTCAGCGATATCCTTGAGTCGAACGGTTCGAGTTCGATGGCGACGGTCTGTGGCGGCACTCTCGCGATGATGGATGCCGGTGTGCCGTTGAAGGCGCCCGTCGCTGGTATCGCGATGGGGCTCGTCACGGGCGAAGGCGATAACGTCGCGATTCTGACCGACATTGCCGGCGCTGAGGACCACTACGGCGACATGGACTTCAAAGTGGCCGGTACGCGCGACGGTATCACGGCGTTGCAGATGGACATCAAGCAGCCCAACGTCACCTTCGACGTCCTCACCAAAGCGCTCGCTCAGGCCCAGAAGGCGCGGCTCCAGATTCTCGACGTGATGGAGGCGGCGATCTCGACCCCGCGTTCGGATGTCTCACCTTACGCCCCGCGCATCTACACGATCATGATCCCGACGAGCAAGATTCGCGACGTGATCGGACCGGGCGGCAAGATGATCAAGAGTATCGTCATGGAGTCGGGCGCGAAGATCAACGTTCAAGATGACGGCACCGTGCAGGTGGCATCGACCGACGAGAACGCGGCCAACAAGGCGATCCAGATGATTAAGGATCTAACCGCGTCGGCCGAACCGGGTACGACCTATCTCGGTACGGTGACCCGGATCGTCGATTTCGGCGCGTTTGTCGAGATCTTCCCCGGCACCGAAGGCCTGCTGCATATCAGCGAAATTGCTGAGCATCGCATTCGCAATGTGACGGACGAGTTGAAGCAGGGTGACCAGATTCTGGTCAAGTGTCTGGCGCTTGAAGGTAATAAGATCAAGCTCAGCCGCAAGGCCGTGCTTCGTGAGCAGCGTGAAAAACGCGGTCCGGACACGGATGCCGATTCGGATTCAGATTCGGATTCGGATTCCGACAGCGAATAGCCGTTGTCGGGTTCGTCGGGGGTGGGGCCTCGCTTCGCCCCCCGGCGGACCGCTCCGATAGGCAGCACCGAAGGAGGTGCCTCATGGAGAGGTATCGATCACGGCGTGTTTTTCTCAGCATGGCTTCAGTGGCCGGCGCGGCGGGAGTGCGAGCAGCGGCGGCGACTCTGGGCGATCCACCCGCCGTACTTGGCGGCAAGCCGATTCGCAAGAAACCGTTCTCTTCCTGGCCGCTGGTCCGCAAGAACGACGAGCGCGCCTGGATGGACGTTCTGCGGAGCTTGCAGTGGAATCGACGCCGAGGCGGCGCCGTCAAGAACTTCGAAGAAATCTGGGCGCGGAGGCTGGGCGCGCGCCATTGCCTGGCCACCTCCGGCGGAACAACCGCGCTTTGGACCGCCCTGAACGCTCTCGACATCGGACCGAAAGACGAGGTTCTGGTTCCGCCCTACACCTTCATCGCGACCGTGAACGTGGTCCTGCTGCAACACGCTCTGCCCGTCTTCGTTGACACCGATCGCGAGACGTTTCAGATCGACGCCACCAAGATCGACGAGCGCATCACGCCGCGCACTCGCTGTATCCTGCCCGTTCATCTCGGCGGCGCCTCGGCCGAGATGGATATGATCCTGACGCTCGCCAAGAAACATGGACTGTCGGTTGTCGAGGACGCCTGCCAGTCACATCTCGCCGAATGGCGCAAGCAGCCCGTTTCGACCCTCGGTGACGCCGGCTGCTTCAGCTTTCAGGCATCCAAGAACCTCAATTGCGGCGAAGGCGGCGCTCTGATTACGAACAATGATGAGTTGCTGGCGAAAGCCGAGCGTTTCCACTCGAACGGCGGTTCGGTGGGTAAATCGAGTACGCCTCTGCCGCATAACACGAACGGCTGCAACCTTCGCATGACGGAGTTTCAGGGTGCATTGCTGTCGTCACAGTTTGACCGGCTGGAGGATCAGGCCAGCGCCCGGGAGAATAACGCCGGCTACCTGACAAGCATGTTCGATGAGATAGAAGGGATCGAGCCCGCGCGCATGTATAAGGGATGCACGCGTAATGCTTACCACCTCTACATGTTTCGTTACGATTCGCGCGCATTCGCCGATCTGCCGCGCGAAGGTTTTATCGAAGCCCTCAGGGCGGAGGGCGTGCATTGCTCGGCCGGGTACAGTCCGTTGAACAAGGATAAGTTTCTCGATTACACCCTGCGGTCGCGGGCCTTCCGCGCGATCTACTCCGACCGGGAGATCAACGACTGGCACGAGCGCAACCACACGCCCGAGAATGATCGCCTCTGCGAGGAAGCTGTCTGGTTCACGCAGTCGATGCTGCTCGGTTCCCGCGGCGACATGGAGCAGATCGCCGAGGCGGTTCGCAAGATCCAGCGTTTCGGGGCGGAGATCCGTAAAGCTGCCGCCAGCTAGCCAGCCTGCCTGGACGGGATGTTCTCAAACCGCTTTGTCGAGTAATATGGGGGTGTGGACGACAATGTTTTCCAGGTCGCGTGCCCTTGTTGCGGCGCGAAGCTTGAGATTGACGCTGAACGCCGCGTGCTGCTTTCACACGCGGCGCCGGAGCCCGAACACATTCCAGTCGACTTGCGCGAAGCCGTGATGGATCTCAAGTCGCGCGAGAATACTCGGGATCAACGATTCCGCGAGCGATTCGAGGCCGAGAGAAAACACGGCGAAGACCTCCAAAAACGCTTCGACGGCCTACTGCAAAAGACACGCGCGGAAGGTCCGCCTAAGCGTCCGCTACGGGACATTGATCTCGATTGAACGTGGCCTGAGCGAATCGAACTTCGGGCTAGCTCGCTTCCGCGTGGACTGACGTGTCCTGTTGCAGCTTTTTCCACTTCTCGACCAAAGTCGTCCGCTTGAGCCGTAACATCTCGGCGGCCAGGGTCTTATTCCCGCTGGTGCGCTGCAGGACGCGTGAGATGAGATCACGCTCGAACTGTTCGACCAGAGTCTTGTAGCCCAGTTCACGGGCCATCGGCATTCGCTCGATCGGCTCGCGCGCGGCCGGCCGTCTCTGCCGGGGAAAGTCGTTGAGGTCAAGTTCCTGGCGCTCTTTCGATAGGATGACGGCCATCTCAACAGCGTTTTCGAGCTCCCGAATATTGCCCGGCCAGGAGCGAGCTGTCAGTTCGGCTTCGGCGGCGGGATGGATCATCTTGGGTGGCAGAGAGTCACGGCGGCAGAAGCGCTCCAGAAAATGATCCAAGAAGAGGGGGATATCTTCGCTGCGGTCCCGCAGCGCGGGTAGCTGGATCGGGAAGACGTTGATGCGGTAGAACAGGTCTTCGCGAAAACTTCCGTCGCCAACGCCGGCCCACAGGTCGGTGTTCGTGGCGGCGATGACGCGGGCGTTGACGCGGATGGTATCAGCGCCGCCGATGCGGTAAATCTCACGTTCTTGCAGCACCCGCAGCAACTTCGGTTGCAACTCGAGCGGCAAGTCCCCGATCTCGTCGAGAAAGATACTGCTTTCGGCGGCCTGCTCAAAGCGCCCGATACGGATTTGGTGGGCGTCGGTGAAGGCGCCCTTGATGTGGCCGAAGAACTCATCCTCGAGCAGATTCGATGGGATGCCGGCACAGTTTACCGAGACCATCTCGCGCGCCGAGTTTGGTCCCTGCGCGTGGATAGCCCGCGCCACACGCTCCTTCCCTGTCCCCGTTTCCCCCATGATCAGGACCGTTGTTTGCTTGTCGGCCACCATCTCTATGCGGGCGAGCACTTCTTGAATGGCGTCACTTTGGCCAAGCAGAAGGCCCGGCGAGTGGCCGTTGACGCTTCCTTTAGCGGTTGTCACCTGCTGTTTCAGCGCGGGGCCGCCAAGCTTGGCGAAGGAAGCCATGGAGCCGGAGCGGCCGGAAAGCGCCAGCACGACGCGCTCGGCGATCTGTTCATCCGTCGACAGCCGGCTCACGTAGTCGGATGCTCCGAGCTGGATCATACGTGCCGCCGCTGCCAGGCCGCCCGCGTTAGCGAAGACCACGACAGGGATCACGCCGGCACGAACGACATCGTGCGACAACAGTGTCCGGTATTCAGCTTCCCACGCCTCGTCGTCGCCGGCCTCGATGTCGAGCAACACCGCGTCGGTTGACAAGTGTGCCAAGTGTTGTAGCGCGCCGGCCGGCCGCAAAACTTCGTCGCTGCGGCAACCGATTGCCGCCAGTAGTTGCGCGAGCTTCGTGCACAGGTCGCGGTCGGCGCTGATGACCAGGGTTTTGGTTCCTTTTCGGTAAAGTCTGAGGTGTTTGTCGATCATGCTGGGGAGGTAACCTTTCGGCATGTCTTACGGCACTCGAGGGGCCACTCGACAGATGTGCCGCAAGGTACTGAAAAGAAACCGTCAAAGCGTTGACGTCTATGCGGTGTACTTGACACCGCGATTCAACCTGCAACTCGCCACCAGCCGCCCGACAGTGCGCAAACGACTGAAACCAAAGCTCATAACGGCTATGTGACCGCAGGGTTGCAGTTTGACCGCAACGCTCCGAATTGATCCGCAGCGGCGATTCCGCATGCAGCGACCCATGCCTTACGTCGTTCAACAGCAAGGGGCCTATACCGGTAGTTCAGCGGGATCATATCGCCGCTCTACTAGGTAGCCCCGCAGGCAGTTCCGAAGCGGCCCCGGCCCATTCCTAATTCTCCCAATCGGCAAAATACTGCCGCTTGCCGTCAGGATCTTGACGATCCACCGCGTACATCGGCCACTACTTTCGTTGCTTTTCAACGACTTATGCCCATCTTTCTAAACGGCCTGTGTGGTGCAAGAGGCCTAGTGAGTCTGTTGACAGACGTCCGCATAAGGAGATCGTTACATGCCCGCATCCGCGCCCGCCGTCGCGCCAGAGAATCATCCCGCCGAAGCCAACCAGCGTCCGTGGTCCCAAGTTGAAAGAGATGAACTGATTGTGAAGCATCTTCCGCTAGTACGAGCGATCGCGAGCCGTGTTCGCGAAGGCCTTCCGGTTCAGGTCGAGTTAGACGATTTGATTCATAACGGTATCCTCGGCCTCGTCGATGCCATCTCGAAGTACAACCCGGAAAAGAATGTCGTCTTTCACCTCTATGCGAAACATCGGATCAGGGGGGCTATTCTTGATAGCTTGCGGCAGCTGGATTGGGCTTCGCGGGATCTGCGCAAGCGCTATAAGTCGATTGAAAGCCTGACGCAGAAGCTCGGACAGAATTTTGGACGCCCGCCGACGGAGGCCGAGATCGCGACCGGGATGGGCGTCACGCTCGGCGAGTTCCGCCGAATGACGAAGGAGCTGCATAACGCGGGCCTGACGGGCGGTCAGCCGCACCGCGTCGAGCGACCCGACCACACCAGCTTCATCGAGGCGGCCGAAGCCCCTGATGACCGGCCCGACGAGCTACTTGCCCAACGCGAACTACGGTCCGCCCTGGATAGTGGTATTGAGACACTGCCGCCGCGCTATCAGAAGGTGGTTCGAATGTACTACGACCAGGACCGCACGATGAAGCAGATCGGCACGGTCCTTGGCGTGAACGAGAGCCGCGTCTCACAGATTCACAAGGCTGCTCTTGAAAAGCTTGCCGCCGCGCTTCGTACCAACGGATTCGCGTCCGCCGAAGTCTTTCTGGCGGAAGCTTGAGGAGCACCGCCCGCGATCAACCGGTTGCCGCCGCCGTCCCCAACAGCTCGCGGAGTCCCGCTTCGTCCAAGATGGCGAGGCCCAGAGCCCGCGCCTTGTCGAGCTTGGAGCCGGCTTTGTCACCGGCCACCAGATAGTCGGTTTTGTTGCTGACCGAGCCGGCCAGCTTGCCGCCGGCTTGTTCGATCAGCGCGCCCGCCTCATCGCGGGTCAGCCCCGGCAATGTGCCGGTGAGAACGAAGGTCTTGCCCGCCAGGGCCGTTTCCAGCGGCTCGGCTTTGAGGGGTTGGTCTTCACGAAACGTCAGCCCGGCTTCACGCAACTCGGCTAGGAGCTGCTGGTTCTTGGGTGCATCGAAGAAATCGAGTACGGCTTGCGCCACGCGGGGACCGACGTCGTCGACCTCCCGCAGCTCGTCCAATGTGGCTTCGCCCAACTCATCGATCGAGCCGTGGCTTTGGGCCAAAACCTGTGCCGTGCGCTCTCCGACGAAGCGAATCCCCAGGCCGTAAATCAATCGCGCGACGGTCCGCGACCGCGAGGCGGCGATGTTCCGCAGCAGGTTCTCCGCCGACTTCTTTCCCACCCGCTCCAACGACTCCAGCTGCTCCTGCTGCAATCGATACAAGCCCGCCAGGCTGTCGACCAGTCCCTTGTCGACGAACTGCTCGACAAGCGCTTCGCCGAGACCGTCGATATTCATGGCGCGGCGGGAAGCGAAGTGAAGGATCGACTCCTTCAATCGCGCCGGGCAGTTCGCGTTGACGCAGCGCCGGATGGCTTCGCCCTCTTCCCGAACCAGATGCGTGCCACACACCGGACAGTTCTCAAGAATCATGAATGGCCGGCGGTCTTTGCCCTGGGTGACCACGCGCAATACCTTTGGGATGACGTCGCCGCTACGCTCGACCAGTACCGTATCGCCGATCTGGAGGCCAAGGCGCGCGATCTCATCTTCGTTGTGCAACGTGGCTCGCGATACCGTGACGCCGCCCACCTGAACCGGCTTGAGAAGCGCGCGCGGCGTGATGGCGCCGGTGCGGCCGACTTGAACATCGATGTCTTCGACAACCGTTTCGGCCTGCTCGGCGGCCCACTTGTAGGCGATGGCCCAGCGGGGCGCACGGGCTGTCGACGCCAGCTTCGCCTGAACAGCCGTCGAATCGACTTTCACGACAAGTCCGTCGATTTCGTAGGCCAGGGAATCTCGCTTTTCCGGCCACGACGCCGCGAACTCGATCAACGGTTCGATACCGCTGCACCGCAGCCGGTTCGGATTCACCTTGAATCCCGAGGCCTCCAGCGCATTGAGAGTCGCCCAGTGCCGCTCCATGACAGGCCGCCCGTCTCGCAGCAGCGCATAAGCGAAGTAATCGAGCCGCCGCGACGCTGTGATCTTTGGATCCAGCACCCGCAACGATCCTGCCGCCGCATTGCGAGGGTTCGCGAATGTTGGCTGACTTTCTCGCATCCGGTCGGCGTTCAACTTCTCGAACGAACGGCGATTTAGCACCACTTCGCCCCGCACTTCGAGCGTGCCGCTCCAGTCCAGTTCCGCCCCAGCTTTCTCATTCAGCGATAAGGGGAGTGAACGGATGGTGCGGGCATTCTCGGTGATGTCCTCTCCTGTCGACCCGTCGCCACGCGTCAGTGCCCGCTGCATGACGCCGTCAGTGAATTGAACCGACATGGATATCCCGTCCAGCTTCAGTTCCCCCACATAGTCCACGGCGTCGACCTCGGCGCGTTCGCGGACGCGCCGGTCGAAGTCGCGCAACTCTTGCTCGCTGAATGCGTTGTCGAGGCTCAACATCGACGATGGATGTTGCGCCTTCACAAAGCCCTCGCGCGGCGCGCCCCCGACGCGCTGCGTGGGCGAATCGACGGAAGCCAGCTCGGGATGCTCCGCTTCCAGTTGCTGGAGCTCACGCATCAGGGCGTCGTACTCAGCGTCGGAAACCTCCGGCTGATCGAGTACGTAATACCGGTAATCGTGCTCCCGGATCGTCTCCCGAAGGGTTTCGATGCGCGCCCGAGTGTCTACAGGAAAGTCGTTCGGCGGCATGGACGCCTTATTATAAAGATTCACTCCGTATGACTTTTCAACGGGCTGTTCTCATCTATAATCCCGTTTCCGGGCGCAAACGCAATCTCCGCGAAAAGGGCATCCTTGACGCGCGAGATGCACTGATGGCCTCGGTGGGAAACGTGCGCGTCGAAGGCACGAAGGCGCGCGGCGATGCCACGCGCCTTGCCGCCGAGGCGGTGTCGGCGGGCTGCGATCTGGTCGTTGCTTGCGGCGGGGACGGTACAGTCAACGAGGTGATCGGCGGTATGGCCGGCTCCGGTGTGCCGCTGCTGGCGCTTCCGGCGGGTACGGCGAATGTCTTGGCCGAGGAGGTGGGCTTCCCGGCTGGGGCCGCCAAAACCGCCGCGCTGCTGCCAACGCTCGTCCCGGCCAAAGTTCATCTCGGAAGAGTGTGCCACGAGCAGCCGCAAATCGGCTCCCGCCTGTTTCTGTTGATGTGCGGCGTTGGCGTCGATGCCAGCATCGTCTATCACCTGAACACGAAGTTGAAAGAATACCTGGGACAGGGGGCCTACTGGCTGGGTTCGCTGGAGCAGCTCCAGCGCAAGTTTCCGCCGTTTGAAATCCGTCTCAACGGCAAGACTTACGAAAGCACTTTCGCGCTCATTAGCAAAAGCAGGCGCTATGGCGGCCGGCTGATCCTCGCTCCCGAGGCCCACGTTCTTTCCGGGGAGTTTCAAGTTGTGATCTTTCACGGCGACTCCCCGCTCAGGTATGTCGGCTATCTGGCGCAGGTCGCCACGCAAACCCTGGGACAATTCGAGGACGTCAGCTTCCACCGCACCGACCGCGTGGAGCTGCTGAGTCCCACGGACGAAAAAGTCTACATCGAAGCGGATGGAGAGTTCGTCGGGCGGCTTCCGGCAACGGTCGAGACTCTGCCCGAGGCTCTCACGCTCTTGCTGCCCCGCGAGTATGTCGAGCGTCGACCGCTTGAGTCCGAGACAGCCGAAGCGGTTTCGGGCGCCTCCCGCCCGTAGCCGATGGAGAACCTCACTCACACGCTCAGCGGCATCCTTCTGTCCCGAGCGGGCCTCGAACGTTGGACGCCACGCGCCACCGCCATCAGCATTGTCGCCGCCAATCTGCCGGACATCGATATCATCACCGCCGGGTCGACCATCAACTACCTCACCTACCACCGCCACATCACGCACTCGCTAGCGGCGACACCCGTCATGGCGGCGCTGGCTGTGCTGTTGGTCGAAGGTATGTGCCGCATCGGGCGGCGATCGACCGAATCAATCCGCTGGGGCCCCGCTTTTGGTGTTGCCTTGATCGCGACCCTGTCCCACCAGGCGCTCGATATGACGAACGCCTATGGCATGCGGCTGTGGCTGCCGTTTGACGACTCATGGTCGGGGTGGAACGTCCTGTTTATCGTCGACCCGTGGGTCTGGATCATCTTGCTCTTACCTATTCTGGCGCCGCTTGCCCTGCGTTTCGCGATGAAGGGTGATGCTGCTCGTTCGCGGATGGCCTGGGCCGGATTGGGCGTTCTCGTTGCTTACATCGGAGTACGTGCAGTGTTGCATGAACGCGCCATCGATACGATTGCGTCACTCACGAATGAATCAGCGGTCACACGTGTTGCGGCCTTCCCGCTCCCGCTGGAATTCTTTCGCTGGAGCGGCCTTGCCGAAACGGACGGCGAGTTTCGCGTCTTCACGATCGATACACGCGCCAACCAGGCTGTCGGCCTGCCCAGTCGCCACGCCAAGACCGAGGACAGCGAGGCGTTGCGCAAAGCTCGCGCCACGCCGCTGGCGCGCGAGTACCTCCGCTTTGCGCAATACGCATACGCTGAAGCGATCCCGCACGGTGACGGCTTTGAGGTGCAGTTCAGCGATTTCCGGTTCCGGCGGGGCGAAGCGGCCGGGTTTCTCTGTACGATCGAGCTCGATGCGGATCTGAATATCACAGATGAGAACTTTCGGTTCTGGGGCGGCGAGGGCCTGTCTTCGTTCGCCCAGCGGGTCCTCCGCTCTCGCCCGTAGTGAGCTTCTACTCGGCGACCCTGTTCGTGAGCTAACATTCAGAGACTATGAAAACCACCAAGAGTCTCGGCGTAGGAATCGTTGGAACGGGCTGGGTTTCGGGCGAATATATCAAGGCCGCGCTACACAATCCGAACTGTGAAATCACGGGCATTTGCAGCCGCTCGCCGTCGCGCGCTGAATCGATCATCCGCGAGTATGGTCTCTCCAACTGCCGCGTCACGGCGGACCTCAGCCAGATGCTCGCCCAGGACGACGTCGATATCGTCGTTCTTTGCACGCCAAACTTTTTGCATGCCGAACAGGGCATTGCCGCGGCGCGGGCCGGCAAACATGTCATCGTCGAAAAGCCGGTCGCCATCGACTTGCCCAGCCTGAGGAAACTCGACAAAGCTGTCAAGTCGGCGGGCGTCAAGACGGTCGTCAGCTTCGTTCTCCGCTGGAACCCCATGTTCGACAACATTCGCGCCATGCTCAGCCAGAAGCTGATCGGGAAACTCTTTTACGCGGAAGTCGACTACATGCATGCCATCGATGTACGCAACCGCTTGCATCGCTGGCATAACAAGAAAGAACTGGGCGGCGGAGCGCTGCTGGCCGCGGGTTGTCACGCCGTCGATGGCCTGCGCTGGTTCATGCAGGACGAGGCGGTTGAGGTCTCCGCGTACTCCGCACGCAGCAAGAAGAACCCGCTGCGGTTCGACTTCGACCCGAATATCGTCGCTATGGTCAAGTTCGCCGGTGGCGCCGTCGGTAAGGTTGCCTGTTCGCTCGAAGCTCAAATGCCCTATGTCTACCGCGTCATGCTGTTTGGCGATCAAGGGACGATCCGGGACAACCAGCTCTTCACAACGAACTGGCCCGGCCAGAAAGACTGGGCCGAAATTCCCACGGTGCTGCCCTCCAGCGGGGACGTTACACACCACCCCTTCCAGGGCGAACTTGATCACTTCGTCGACTGCATCCAGCAAGGCAAAGAGTCGCACTGCAACGTGGCCGACGCCGTGAAGACACACGAGATCTGTATCGCCGCCGACCGTTCAGCCGCCACCGGCAAGCCCGTCAAACTCCCGCTGCGCTGACTGACGACGCTCGTCAACGGACAACGTTTCGGAAATAGATCCCGCTGAATGTCTTACCTTGAGAGCGGCCAGCGGCCAGCGGGTAGTTCGGGGAGGGGTAGTTGGCGCGGGACGACTTCTTCTTCGACCGCAAAGTCAGCGCTCGAGGACAACCTCGGCCAGGTCGCGGTCGCGGTGAACGCACAGCCGGCCTTCGCGCGCGTGAACCCACATGCCGCGCTCGACCCCCACGTTGGGAAACGTACCTGGGTCATCGAAAAGCTCGCCGTCCTCGTGGTTCAGTTGCGGGCTCAGCGGACCGATGTGAATGTGCGCGTGACACTGCGTCCGGAAGAAGTGCCCGTTGACCGCGAGTCCCCACGTGTCGCCGTGCAGCTCGCGAGCCTTCTCGATCGCGGCTCGCCAGTACCGAGCCCGTTGCTCGGGCGTCAGCGACGAGGGCCCTTGCAGATCACGGCCGTGCTCACGAGGCAGGATGAGATGGCGACTCGGCTTGCGTGGATTGATGTCCTTGACGACGTAGAACTCCGCTTGCTGCTCTTCAGCCGTGCGGCACAGACCGCAGACGCGGCCCGCGAGACCATCCGGCGCAACGTGGTCACAAGGGCAACTCACCACCGGCGGGACGCCGGCCACGATATACACACTCGCCAGCAGCAGTCCGACGATGATCAGTCCGCGGGTCATGATTCTAGTTTACTTTCTCAGCACGTGGTGGGGCGAAGTGTGTGGGCAGGCCGCTTAGCCGTGAGTAGGCGTTCAGCCTGTGACCCGCTGAACATCCCGCTTGGGGCCTTCTGGCCCTCGTCGCTTGAAGGTCCGCTGGACGCGGATGCGGGCTGGCGGGCTTTCTGCTACAACGAACGGATGCGCTTGTTACTTGCTTTGTTGTTGGCGGGTCCGATGCTGATAGCGGCGGATGCCCGTTGGTCCGTTGATTTCGACGATGCTGACTTGAGCCAGTGGCATGTCCCTCGGAAAGGCGACTGGGAGCTGGCCGCGGAGGGCGGGAATCACTTTTTGCGGCTGGCGAAAGAGGGGCCGATTGGTGAGCCGCGGCGGCCGGTGAAGTTTGCGCTCTGGAAACCCGGCTGCGTGAGCGACTTCGAGGCCGAAGTGCGGCTGCGGCGGGCAGGGAAGAGCTTGTTGCTCGCTTTCGGGTTTCAGGACCGCGCTCATTTCTACTACGCGCATCTGTCGGCGGACGATGGGAACACGCGGGTTCACAACGGGTTGTTCAAGGTGAATGGCGGGATACGCTACCGCATCGGCGGGTCGGGGTCGCGTCCGGTGCTCCCGACCGAGGGTTGGCATCGCGTGAAGGTGGTTCGCAAGATTGAAGATGGCTCGATCGAACTGTTTGTGGACGGCGAATCGACGGCCCGTTTCAGTGTGGCGGACAGCGATTTCAAGTACGGATGGGTCGGTATCGGGTCGTTTGATGAGACCGGAGACTTCGACGATTTCCGTCTTTCGGGCGCGGCCAGCAGCGAATGTGAGGCCGCGAAGATTAGTCCGTTGGATGGGGATTAGGTAAGCTGAGTTCTAGGGCCACGAGTTTGGGCCCGCGGGAACGGCCTGCCGTGCCCCTACCTTTCCCTCCGCGGATGCCGCCATGACGGGCCGTGTCCGTACTCGATTTCATTAAATATGGTTTCTCAAATTGAAGTACGGAATCCGGAAGCGAATGCTTCCCGGGCCAAGGTGGCCTTGTTCGATTTTGATGGTACGATCTCGCTGATCCGTGCCGGCTGGTTTGACGTGATGGTGCCGATGATGGTCGAACCATTGCTGGAGTTGAAGACGGGCGAGAGCGAGGACGAGCTGACAGCGATTGTCGAGGAGTTCGTGGGGCAGCTTACGGGCCGTCAAACGATCTACCAAATGATCGAGTTCGCCGCGCAACTGAAAAAGCGCGGCGCCAAACCGCTTGATCCGGTGGAGTACAAGCACAGGTATCTCGACCTGCTGTCTGAGTACATCAAGGGCCGGATCGCGGCACTGGAATCGGGCGAGACTCACCCCGACGAACTGATCGTGCCAGGCGGCCGGCGGCTGCTCGATACGCTCAAGCAGCGCGGGTTCACGATGTATCTGGCGAGCGGAACGGACCAGCCGTTTATGCGGGCTGAGGCGAAGCTGCTTCAGGTGGATGGGTATTTCGACGGCGGGATGTTCGGCGCGCTGGATGACTACAAGTCGTTCTCGAAGAGGATTCTGATCGCGAAGATCATCCGGGAGAGCGAGTATGCGGGAAAGGAATTTCTCGGGTTCGGAGACGGCTTCGTCGAGATTCAGAACGTGAAGGAAGTCGGCGGCGTGGCGGTTGGGGTCGCGACGGACGAGCCGGCGTGCGAGAACGTCGATCCGGTGAAACGTGAGCGGCTGGCGGGCGTGGGGGCGGACTGGATTGTGCCGAACTTCAGCGCTCACGATGAACTTGTGAACATACTTTTCCCGTAGGGACGATCGTACTTGGGAGATTGGACCGCTGGTCGCGGCTCGGCCAGAAGTTGAGCGGCCTTTGGTGAGTTCAGCGGGTTACGAGGACGGCGGCTAGGGCGCGGCCGATGGCCTGGTCGGTGGCCTCAATGTCGTCTTCGGTGTGAGCAGCCGAGATCGAGCACTGTTTCGTCGCCAGGGGGAAGAAGAAGACGCCTTCGTTCAATAACGCCAAACGGATCGCGGTGTCGAGTTCGTAGTTGTGGTTGGCGGCGAGGTCGTGCCAGTCGACGGGGGCGTGGTCCATGAAAAAGGTGACGAAGGCGCTGCCCTGGCGGACGACGATGCCTTCGATGTTGTGAGCGGCGAGCTGCCGCGTCAAGGCCTCTTCGAGGCGCGCGCCGAGTGTGTCCAAGCGCCGGTAGAGCGCTCGGCCGTCGCTGAGCAGGAACTCGATGGTGGCCACGGCGGCGGCCGTTGGAACCGGGTGGGCGTTGTAGGTGCCGGCGAGAAGCACTCGCTGGGCGGGGTCGCTGTGGGCGAACAGGTCCATCCAACGGCTTGGTCCGGCGATGGCCGCTAACGGGTAACTGCTGGCAATGGCTTTGCCATATACGGCGAGGTCGGGGATGACACCGCTGATCTCCGCGTAGCCGCCGAAGGAATGCCGGAAGCCGGTCTTGATCTCGTCAAAAACGAGCAGGAAACCGAACTCGTCAGCTAGTTCGCGCAGCCCTTGCAGATAGCCGGGGCGCGGCTTGACGAGGCCGATGTTCTGGAGAATCGGTTCGGTGATGAGCGCTGCCACGCGATAACGTTCGCAGACATAACGTACCGAATCGAGATCGTTGTAGTTGATGGGGTGAATGAGCGATTCGTGCGCGGTGGGGATGCCGGCGCTCATCGGATGGACGTCGTATTCACCCGGGGATTTGCGGGGGCCCAGCCGGTCGAGCGGCGTCATCAGATTGACCGCGACATCGTTGTGCCAGCCGTTATAGCCGCCCTGCATCACGATGATGTCATCGCGCGAGGTGGCGGCGCGGGCGAGGCGAATCGCCTGGGCGGTGGCTTCACTGCCGCTGTTGAGGATGGCGAGCTTTTCAACCCACGGAATGTTCTCGCAGATCAGTTCGGCGAGCCGGCCTTCGAGCTCGGTCGGCCCTGAGCCCCACAGGTCAGATCCATTGTCGAGTACACGCTTGACGGCGGCGCTGATGCGCGGGTGGCCGAATCCGAGAAATTGCGGTGCGAAGGCACCGTGGTAGTCGATGTACTCGTTCCCGTCGGCATCCCAGATTCGCGAACCCTTGCCGCGCACGAAGGCGATATTGGGGTTGGTGATGCGATTCAGGGAAGAGATGCCGCCGGGAATGTAGCGGCGATTGTGATCGAGGATTCGATCTGACTCAGGGAAACCGGACATGAAGCCTCTCGTGGGCCGAAACAGCCCATGACGCTTCATCATACCCCGCGATTTGGCTCCGCAAGGGCGCTTGTTCAGATGAGTGGAAATATTAAGCTTCCCAGCAGGCTGACGGCGAATCCGGTGAGGCCAAGGACGACGAGCAGGACTGACTTGGTCTGAAGTGTTTCGATTTCAGTCAGGCCCGTCATCGTTCGAAAAACCCAGAAGCCGCTGTCGTTCATCCAGGTGCCGATCAGGGCTCCGCTGCCGATCGACATGAGAACGTAGACCGGGTGGTAGGCCAGGTCGGCTGAAAGAAGCAGCGGCGCCATGATGGCGGAAGCGGTGATCATGGCGACGGTGCCGGATCCTTGAGCGATTTTCACGAGCATGGCGAGCAGGAAGCCGAGCAGCATCAGGGACATGCCGAGTTCGCCGGCCCATTTGCCGAGGACTTCGCCGACGCCGGCCTGAACGAGCATCCCGCCGAAGGCGCCGCCGCCGGCCGTAATCAGGATGATGACGCCGGAACTCTTGATGGCTTCCTCGACCGGGATGGCTAATTGCTTCAGCGACAGGCGGTTCTGGCGCGCGAGCACCCAGAGCGAAACCACGGCGCCGGCGAGCAGGGCGAAGCTGGGGTTGCCGAGGAAGGCTGTCAGTTGCGCGAACTCCGTCTCTTTATAAAATGTGTTGGCAATCGTATTCGCCGCGATGAATATCACGGGAACGACGATGGGCGTCATCGATACCCAGAAGCTGGGGAGTTCATCTTCGGAACGGGTGGCGATCTTGGCGAGTTCATCGAGCGAGAGGCCGGGCGCTTCGCGCATCGGGATATTGAGCTTGCGATCGATCCACATGGCGTAAAGCCAGCCGCAAAACGATGACGGCAGCGCGACGCAGAGTCCGACGAGGATGACGATGCCGAGATCGACACCGAGGGTGGCGGCCATCACGAGCGGTCCGGGAGTCGGCGGCACATAGACGTGGGTGGCCGACCCGCCGGCGGAAATCGAGAGTACATTCAAAACATAATTCTTGCCGCGCATACGGGCGCTCATCGAGCGCGCCAGCGGCACCAGCAGGTAGAAAACGGTGTCGGAGAAAACCGGAATGGAGAGGACGTATCCGCTGGCGACGAGCGAAAGCGAAGAGTGTTTCTCTCCGAGCCAGGCGACGAAGCGGCGCGTGATGCGGTCGGCCGCGCCGCTTTCCATCAGGCACTGACCGATGATGGCGGCCATCGCGATGGCGATGCCGATGCGGCCGACGATACCTCCGAAACGCTCGCCGACGGCCGGGATGACTTCGTTGATCGCCATGTCGGGCGAGAGGATTCCGATCAGAATGGCGGCCGAGATCAGCGCGACGAAGGCGTTGACCCGCAGCCGGATGATAAGGACGAAGACGGCGGCGACGGCGATGAGGAGAATCAGGATTGGGTGCATGAGGCGAGACGGGCGGGATCGTTGAGCAAAGGGATCATCATACAGGGGCGTTGGCAGCGCGTGCCTGGTCTTGGGTTTACCTCGGATGGGCGTTCTCGACTGTGAGGTAAGACCCAAGCGACTGTTTTGTTGAAATGCCGCTTACGCTATAAGAGGGACGGAGGTCGCGATGGCACGTTCTCTTGGGCTGTGGGGAGCAGTCGTTGTTGCCGGCACGGCGGCTGTGATATGGATTGTGACCCGGGGATCGGCCCCGCCCCCGCAGGCCGATGAGCCCATCGTGTTGCAGTCGGAGCGCGGCATCTACTTTGAAATTCGTGATCTGCTGACTGGCCCGGACGCCAAGTCGTGGTGGGAAGATCTGCGCGGTGAGCGGTCACCCGTGATGGTGCTGCGGGTCGTGGAGGCGGACCTGGATTGGTCGCCGCCCGTGCTGAAGTTGGCTCCGGACGGGGATGCGCCAGCGTAGGTCACGCTTCAACTTGAATACTTGCACGATTGGGGATTGAAGGCGGGCGAACAGGTGCGGTTCAACGGCGTCCCAAAGTCGCTGACGCTGAATCCATTTCATCTGATCTTGGCGGCGGGGCAGGTATGGCCTCTTCGCGGGGATGTCGATCGAGGCCAGAGGCCGTCAGTGTCCCTCAAAGTGGAGCCATATGAGATCGTGGCGGGTGAGACGGTGACGGTTCGGTGGGAGTCGGAGAACGCCGGCGCAGCGACACTGAATCAGGGTATCGGTAGCGTGGAGCGGAGCGGGTTTCGAGAGATGACGCCGGATACGACGACGACTTATACGGTGCTGGTTCGCGGGCCGGGCGGGGAAGCGACGGCGAGCGCTACGGCTCGGGTCAGTCCCCATTCGGTGCAGTAAATAGATACCATCGGCTCATGCAAGAGACCCTCCACGACTATGGCAAAGCTTATTCGGAGATAGTGAAGCTGGCACTTTCCGGAAATTGTGACGAAGCGAAGGCCATGCTTGCGAAGATTCCTGGACAGCCGAACCCGATCGTTCGCGTATCAAGTCATGGTGTGCCGAAATTGTCTCAGGTGATCGTGTTTGAACGAGACGGCTTCCGCTGTCGTTACTGTGGGCGCTGTGTCGTCATGCCGCCGGTGCTTCGTTTACTGTCGATTTGCTTTGTAGAAGTATTCCCCTACCATCTCCACGGGAAGATGGATGTGTCGCACCTCGCCTTTTGGAGAGATATTGCGAGTTGCGATCATCTGATTCCAGTGGCCCGAGGAGGCATCTCAGAAGTTGAGAACTTGGTAACCGCTTGTTACATGTGCAACTCGATCAAGCAGAACTGGCTTGTTGATGAGCTGCGTTGGGCGGTGAGGCCGGCGCCGGTCGGTTCGTCGTGGGACGGCCTTTGCTCACAGTACGCCGGCTTGCTGGAAATGGCCAAAGAATGTAGCGACGGAGCGGACCTCCCATATTTTCGTGACTGGTCAAGTGCGGTTCGTCGCCTGCAATGAATGACTACTCACCGCCCGCGCCAATGCCATGAATCATCCACCGGCGGGCTACCGCAGCAAATCCTCAAGCTGAATTCGCCCGGCCGTCTTTTCGTCGCGATACTTTACGATCACCGGCGTATAGAGCGAGAGGTTCCACTCCTTGCCGATGCCCTTGGTGATGGGGCGGCTGCCGGCTACGACGACGGCGCCTTCGGGAATGACGAGCGGTGTGTCGCCGTCGGCGCGGTGGATGGTTTCGTGAACGATGTCGTAGACGGGCGTTGAACGCGTCAAGATCGTGCCAGAGCCGAGTACGGCGCCTTTCTTAACGATCGTCCCTTCGTAGACACCGCAGTTGCCGCCGACCAAGACGCCGTCTTCGATGATGACGGGCACGGCGCCGACGGGTTCGAGCACGCCACCGATTTGCGCGGCGGCGCTGATGTGACAGCTCTTGCCGACCTGCGCGCAGCTACCGACAAGCGCGTGGGAGTCGATCATCGTGCCGTCATCGACGAAGGCGCCAACGTTGATATACATCGGCGGCATGCAGGTGACGCTGATGCCGACAAAGCAGCCGTCACGCACGCTGGAGCCGCCCGGTACGATGCGCACGCTGCTCGCCAAGCTGAAGTCCCGCAGAGGATAGGTTGACTTGTCGAAGAACGAGAAGCGGCTGTTCTCGGGCGACATGTCGACGGTCTTGCCGATGCGGAAGCCGGCCAGAATGCCTCGCTTGACCCAGGGATTGACCTTCCAGCCGAGCGCCGTTTCGGGAGCCGGCTCGGCGGCGCGGGCCTTGCCGGAATTCAAGGCAGCTTTGAATTCCTGAAAGGTCTCCATGTCGCGGTGATCGTAGCTCTCGGGGTTCTTTTCGAAGAGTTGGTCAATGAGTTGTTCAAGCATGATTGTGATCGGAGACGGAAAGCTCGGAGAAACTCGGGACCTGATTGTTTCAGGTCAGGCGAGAGGCGTTCAGTCCGCCGAAGCCGCCATCTCAGTGAGCCCGACGGCGGCGAGCACTTGCTCGATTTTCGCCTTGCTCTCGGCCGTGGGCGGAACCATCGGCAAGCGATAGTTCGGTTGAATGCGGCCCATCACGGAGAGGGCCCACTTGACGGGTCCGGGGCTGGATTCGGTGAAATTGACTTCCATCAACGCGTGATAGCGGCGGTGAATCTTGCGGGCCTCTTCGTAGTTTCCGCGAGCGCACGCTTCGCACAGCCGCGACATCTCGGCGGGAATCTCGTTGGACGCCACGGAGATGAGTCCGGCGCCGCCCAAAGCCATCAGAGGCAGGGTGACGGAGTCGTCGCCGGAAAGGACCGAGAAGGCCTTCGGGACGACTTGGAAGATTTCGGCGAACTGTCCGATGTCGCCCGAGGCCTCCTTCACGCCGACGACATTGTCGATCGAGGCCAAGCGGGCCAGCGTGACCGGTTTGATGTTCAACCCGGTGCGACCGGGGACGTTGTAGACGACGATTGGCAACTGTGTCGCGCGCGCGATCGCGCTGTAGTGTTCATACAGACCGTCGGGCGTCGGCCGGTTGTAGTAGGGCGTGACGGAGAGCAGTCCGTCAACTTCCATTCGTTCGAGCTCGGCGGCAAGCTCGGCGACTTCGCGGGTGCAGTAGCCACCGCAGCCGGCGAGGATGGGGACCTTGCCCTTTGCTTCCTCAAGCGTGATCTCGACAACGCGCAGGTGTTCTTGCTTGGTGAGCGTCGGGCTTTCGCCGGTCGTTCCACAGGGGACGAGAAAATGGATGCCGCTCTCGACTTGCCAGCGGACAAGCGCCCGCAAGGCGTCTTCATCGAGCGACCCATCCTGCCGAAACGGTGTGACCAATGCTGTACCGCAGCCCGTAAACATGCTCACCTCCCTGCTCTCTTAACTGCCCGCCATCTCAGCTGCCCGAGGGGGCGTCCGTCATGCGATCCCACACGGTCGAGAACTCGTAGAGTCCTTTTCGGCCGACGATCCAGCGGGCCGCGCGCAAGGCGCCGCGAGCGAAGCCAACGCGGCTGCGCGCGGTATGAACCAACTGGATTGTATCGGCCTCGGAGTCAAAACCGATTTGGTGGATTCCCGGAACGGCGCCGGCGCGGTTGCTCGCCGTATCGATATTGCGAGTGTAGCCGGACTCTTTCATCTTTTCGACGAGCCGCAACAGCGTCCCTGAAGGGGCGTCTTTTTTCATCTTGTGATGAATCTCGTAGGCCCAGGCGTCGTAGTCGTCTTCGCTCGCCAAGACGGCGGCGGCGGCTTCGACGATACGGTAGAAAACCTGCACACCCACCGAGAAGTTGGCTCCGTAAACCAAGCCGATGTTATCACGCTCGACGGCCGTGCGCACGCGCGGCAGATCGTCGAGCCAGCCCGTCGTTCCGATGACGACGTTAACACCGAGAGCGGCGATACGATCAGCGTTCTCGGCGACGACGGGCGGGATGGAGAAGTCGATCGCGACATCGATCTTCTCGAAGTTCTCCGACGTGATTCCCACACCGTCGGCGTTGTTGAATTCATCGAGGCGCAGGCCCACATCGAAGCCGAACTCGGGTGCCAGACTTTCGATCATGCGGCCCATCTTGCCGTAGCCGACGAGAGCGAGACGATGTGGTGCGGTGTCTGAGGACATGATGAAGGCAAGGATACGTCGGGCTGTGCCCGCTGTGCTTTGGGCTACGCGAAGACGGCTTCGTCGACCTGCGAAAAGAACGTCTTGTGCAGGGCTTCCACGGTCGCGTGCAGTTCCTTTTCATCAACGACCAAGCTGATGTTCAGCCGTGATGCGCCTTGAGAAATCATACGAATATTGATGCTCTCCAGTGCCGTGAACAGCTTCGCCGCGATCCCCGGAGTATAGCGAATGTTGTCGCCGACCACGCATACCATGCTCTGGCCGAAAAAGGGAGTGACCTCCGCGATTTGCCGCAACTCTTCAACGATGGCGTCGAGGCGAGCCGTATTGTCGATCGTCAGCGAAACACTCACTTCCGACGTGGTGACCATGTCAACGGAGGTCTGATGGCGGTCGAAAACTTCGAAGATTCTCGCCAGGAAACCGTGCGCCATGAGCATCCGGGTTGAGAGTACTTCGACGACCGTGATGTTCTCTTTGTAGACGACGGATTTGACGATCGATTGTCCGGCCTGATGCTCGGCGACGATGAGCGTGCCTTCGATGTCGGGGCGGCGTGAGTTGAGGACACGAATCGGAATATTGCTCCGCACGGCGGGCAACATCGTGCTGGGGTGAAGCACGCGGGCCCCGAAGTAGGCAAGTTCCGAGGCTTCGGCGAACGACATGACACGAATGCGGCGGGCGGCGGAGAGCAGTGACGGATCGGCGGTCAAGACGCCATCGACATCGGTCCAGACTTGGATTTCTTCGGCGGACAGGCCCGCGCCAACCAGAGACGCCGTATAGTCGGAGCCGCCGCGGCCGAGGGTGGATGTGATGCCGGCCATGGTGGACGCGATGAAGCCGCCCATGACGGGGGTTTTGCCGGCATCGATCAGCGGCTGGACGTGTTCGGCGAGGCGCTTGTCGATTTCTTCTCGCAGTGGCGCGGCGGCGCTGAAGCGCTCATCGGTCACGATGACGCGGCGCGAATCGACGTGCTCGGCGACCACGCCGACGGCCCGCAAGGCCTCAGTGATGATGAGGCTTGAGAGGCGTTCGCCGTAGCTCGATAGAGCGTCGATCGAGCGCGGGCTCATCTCGCCCAGGATGGAGAGCCCGCGAATGAGTTCGGCGAGTTCTCGGAAATGGCTTTCGAGGTGTGCTTCGATGGCCGGCTCGGCTTGCGGCGAGACGACGGCTCCTGCTTCGATGGCGTGAAAGCGCCGCAGGTCGTCGAGTTTCGAAAGAGCGCCGTCGAGGTTGCCCGCGATAGCCGTGCGGCCGATATCGAGCAGGCGGTCGGTCGTCTTACCCATCGCGGAGACGACAACGAGCGGCCGACGCTCCGCTCGCCCGGCAACGATGCCGGCGACGCGTTGAATGGCCTCGGCGCTCTCGATCGAGCTGCCGCCGAATTTCATGACAATCATGGCTTGGCGTTCCCTGTGTTCATATCGCAATATACCGTCATGCAGCGTTGACGCGCGGACCGTTGCTGAAGCGCTGGGCCGCGGGCACAGCATGCCGTGCCCCTGCGTTTCCGCCTGAGTTGATCCCTACTTGTCTTCAGTGACTTTACGGATGACCCGCAGAAGGTTCAGTCCGAGGATCTTGCGGATGCGCTCGTCGGAGTAGCCAAGCCGCTGCAGTGCCTTGGTCATCTCGGGGTAGTCGCTGATGTCTTTGATTTCACGCGGCAGCGGGGGGCCGCCGTCGAAATCAGAGCCCAAGCCGATGTGGTCGTCGCCGACGAGCTGCACGCCATAATCGATGACTTTGGCGAGTTGATCGGCGCCCATCCAGTATTCGTCGGGCATCGTCCCTTTGAAGACGAACGGCAGGCCGGCGCGCTGCTCGGCGTCGATCTGTTCGATCGTCATGTCGGCGTATTTGCGGAGACCTTTTGAGACGTCGTGGACGATGGGAATCCCTTTGTGCTGCCACTCAAAGTAGGCGGGGTTGTTGAAGGTGCTGCCCCACTGGATCGAGATGACACCGCCCTTGGCGGCGACGGCTTTGGCGGCCTCGTCGGAGATGCAGCGCGGGATGTCGACGAAATGGCGGAAGCCCCCGTGTGTATAAATGACGGGGTCTTGGCTGAGTTCGACCGTCTGCATGATCGTTTCCTCGGACGCATGGGCGATGTTGATGACCATGCCGAGCCGGTTGGCCTCTTTGACGACGGCGCGGCCCCGTTCGTTTAAGCCACCCCACTTGCTGACGTCGCAACAGGAGTCGACGATGTTGCTTGTGTAGTTGTGCGCCGTGAGCTGGAATGAGCGCAGTCCGAGGCGGTAGAAGCCCCCGAGTGTGAGCAAGTCGCCGTCGAGGTCGAACGGCCCTTCGAGATCGAGAAACGCTGCGACCTTACCCTGCGCGTTGATGCGCTCGATGTCGGACGCGGTGATCGCAAGATCCATTCTGTCGTTGTTCTTCTCGATCTGTTGACGGGCCAACTCGATCACCCGCAGGGTGTTCTTTACCTCGTGGCGATTCAAGTAGTAGGGCTCGGGCGTATAGACCGAGAAGAACATGGCGTCGACGCCGCCCTCAATGGTGCGGGGCAGATCGACGTGACCGTCGTCGTAGCGATCGCCGAAATCAGTGCCCTCTAGGAGTTGGCGGCTCATGACATGGACATGCGAATCCATCACGAACGAATCGGTATGAAGGTCGCCGGTGGGCTGCGGGGTGGGGGCCGGTGTGTCACTTTTTTCATCGGGTGCGGGAGCGCAGGCGACAAACAACGACGCGCACAAACAGGCGGCAATGGCAAAGGGGGTTCGCATGAGGACGATCGTATCAGACTGCGCCGCGGTGATTAACGGGGAGAGTTTGGGACATTTGGCGGTCTGTTGTGGCGCGAGTTGAGCCAGTGGGTTCGTTTGGTAAAAAAGGTGATTGGGGCTTCGGATGTTGCCGGGGCGAGAGTGGGGACGCCACACTTTGCATCATTTTGCAACACGTACGGGTTATCCGGTTCTCTCGGGAGACTGAGCAACTGGCTTGTTTGTAACGACTTGAGGTCGAGGGACGGTCTATGGCCGCCTTTGCTGTGTGGTACTTGCTTTTCATGCCGATTTGGCTCCCTCAGGGGTCTGGCGCCCAAGTCGTGGACGGCTCAAGCCCGTTGGGGTAAGGCCGCTCAACCGGCCTAGATGGCCGCGCGGTGAGCGGCGAAACCAGCCGTACAACGGCTGGCCTGGCTGAAGCCAAGCCGCGTGAACGCGGCTCACAGGAAGACCCTGCCGTGGGGGCTCGTAGTGCTCCCGCACTGGTTTGGCGGCGACACGCTTCTTGTCGTTCGTGCGTCGGTAGTTAGGCTTTGCAATCAGATCCGCGGAGGGTATCGTCACCGCAAGAGCAACCTCGAACTGTCCTGGCCAGGCGCGGTCGGGTTGGTTGGATGAACAATCCTTACCGGCCTTGGCTGGAGAGTAGCAT
>JAQBUE010000280.1 GCA_027624045.1 Acidobacteriota bacterium | reverse complement strand
GCCCAACGTCTGCCCCAAGGACTACGGGGAGCTGAACGAGCGCGCTCGCAAAGCGCTGCGCCGCATGCGCCGCAAACCGCGCTTGATCACCGCCTTCTGGAAGCAGTCTTCTCTTTGCTTTGATTGACGGTATATTATGCGGGACTCAGTAAGTCCCCGCCTCGGCTGGATTCGTCCAAGTGGGCAGACCCTTCCCGGTATGCTTATACAGGACGGAATGCAGGAGACGCAAGTGTTCCTGACTCACGATCTTCATGTCGTACTTCTCGCCGACCTTGGTTCGGCCGCTTAGACCACGGTGCTTCCAGAAGCTCGACCGCTCATAGAAGTCTCGCATAGCAGCTGCCAGTTGATCAAGGTTCGGGGCTGTTTCATTCAGCGCCAGTTCCCAAGCTCGGGTGGGCGTGAGACCGGCTAGCTCCACACAGGGTGGATCAATGAGAATGCCGATGTCATTGCTGTCGACGACCTCTTCGGCCCCCCCGACGCGAGTCAGTATCATCGGCAAGCCGAAATACATTGCTTCCGTTTTCGCGAGACTCCAGCCTTCGGTGATCGAGGCGAGCACGAAGCCGTCCGCCATCCGATAGTAGTCATGAATATGGTCGGTTGGTTCACAGATTCGCACGTGATCAGTCAAGCCCCATTCGTCGATCTTGTCGACGACGATCTGATAGTAGGTTGGGTCTCCCTTGTCACCAAGAAAAAGGAGCCGCAATTTGGGGCAGTCGGAGAGTACCTGGCGAAGAGCCGACAAGGCATGTATCTGGGCCTTGGTCCCGTAGAACGAACTCACGTTCAGTAACACAAAATCGTCTTGCTTCAGGCCGAGACTTGTTCGATCTATCAGCGGTGCTACGGCGTCAGTTTTCCGCTGCAGTCTGTCGATGCATACGCCATTCGGGATCGCCGTGATCTTGTCCGGAAGTATGCCGAAACGTTCCGAAAAGTTCTGGCTCACCGCTTTTGAAACAGCCACATAATGACTTACGTAGAGATCGTTTTGGCGAAAGTCCCTCTCGCGTTGCTCACTCATCCAGACGAAGCAGTTGTGCCAATAGCTCACGACCGGGATTCCGGCCTGCCAAGCGACCGGCGGGCCAATCGTGGAAAAGTGGGACACGAGCAGGTCGGGGGCGGATCTGCGGAGAAGGTCGCCGAAAGCAGTCTGGCTGCCGACATCGGCATAAACGGGAATGTCCATCTGCCGGCATTCCTGGGCAATATCACCCGCCTTTCCCGTCACCGCAATCGAAACGTCGATGTGGTTTCGCTTGAATGACGCTGCAAGGTCGGCGACGACCCGCTCGAGTCCGCCCCGGTGGAGCGTACTCGTCTCGATGAGATAGCGGGTAGTACGTGTGCCGCTCCGGGATCTGACCGCGTGCTTGTTCTCAAACGGAGACGTTGAGGCGGGAGGCCGTTCCAACCATGCTGCGTTGGCCGCTCCCGTCAGCCGCTTGACGATCGCGCGAGGAGAGATGCTGTGCCGATATCGATCCGCCGCGAGTTCGTCTGCGCAAAGGCGTTCTTGCGCCGCCACCGCGGTAGCGAACTCATGAGGCATCCGGACGATCAGATTCGGAGCATTGCCGTGTCCGATCTTCCGGATGGCCGGCGTAGCGAGAATCGGCTTGGCGGCAGCCAGATAGGCATGGATGGTGTCATGCCAAGCGTTATTCGGATCCGCGTCGTCGGCCCAAGGGGCAAGCAGGACTGTGGCTCGGGAAAGATAGGGATACCACTGCTTGGCTGGTTTCCATCCCAGGTATTTCACTCGATCGGATACTGGCAGGTGCTGTTGAGGGTTCGAGATTTCCTCCGGTGTGGTGGATATGAGCAGCAAGGTGCCGGCCGTGCCATCCCGCACAAGGCTGGCAAGAGCTTCCCAGTCGACATCCGTATCAGTCATTGGGCCCAAGTAAAGCCAGAGTGGATCGGTGAACTCTGGGAGATCCCACAGAGGGTAAGCGGCGGCCCGTGCCTTGACGCAAACGGACAGTTCCGTCGGCGTGGAGAAACGCGTAGGGAAGAGTCGAGACCATCGTTGCGACAGCTCTGGTGGAAGTTGCGCGGCGGCCCCTGGGTTGTCAGTTACAATCCACGTCGACTGTAGATATCTCTCGGGGATCGAGGGGAGCATGCCGGAAGCCGACCAGATCACGTGCATCACGGAGCGATTCTCGGCGGCGCCTGAAGGGTGAAACCGGTGGAGCGATTCAGCGGAGAAAAAAATCGTTATCGCCTTGTCTTCAGGGTCGAGAGACTGCGTCCACTTTCGCATCGGTTCCGCGTCGCCGGATTCGAGGAATGTGACGTCATGGCCTTGCCACGAGAATGCTTCAGCTAGCTCGGTGACTGTCTGGGCTAGAGTTGGCTCAGAGCCGGCGCGGGCAATCAAGACCTTGAAACGGCGCCGGCAACGCCGCACGCGCTCCTGATTGTGAACGATCAGCTTCTCAACTTTGTCGATGATCTCCTCCCGGCGTGTGACGCTCAGCGTCCTTGGATGGACTCGATAGGAGTAGATGGGCTCTGACCGGCCCACGTGTTCAATTACTCCCGCTGCCGTCATGCGCAGCCAGTAGTCGTAGTCCTCAACACCGATGAGATGAGCGCTATATTCACCCACGGCTCGCGCCGCCTCTGCGCGGTAAAGGAATGCCGCGCCGATGAAATTGTCGGCGACAATGCTCAGGGGCTCGATCGCGCGAGGGAGGCGAAGACAGTTCGTTGCTTCGGGGTCCTGACAGGCGGTTCGATAGTCGGAGTCAACCAACGGCCGGCCTTCCTCGTCGATCAGATCCATGTTGCCGAATGTCATGTCCACATCTGGACGTTCAAGGAGAAACTGGACGAGGGTTTCCAGCATTCGGGGCCTCATCAGGTTATCAGCGGAAGTCCAAGTCCACAGGTCTCCTGTAGCTCGCCGGAATCCCGCGTTAAGCGCTTGGGGAAGACCTTGATGAGCGATGCGAATCGCGACCAGCCGGGGATCGGAACGGAACGGCTGCAGGATCGGCCTCAGATCCTCATCAGAGCCGTCGTCGACCAATATCAACTCTAAATTAGCGTGTGTCTGAGTAAGGACGCTCTGGATCGAGTCACCAAGCAGGTCAGCATGGTTCCAAACGGGTAGCACTACACTCACTTTTGGCCGACTCCGTGCGAGTTGTCGATCCAAGCCTATCCTGTCTGGAAGCGCCCCGCGCCTGCCCGGAGACTCTGGTTTCGATTCGCCTTGTGGAGCCTCGCCGTTTTCAACCAAGGGCGCGAGGGGTGTCTCGTAGGGCTTGTTGCCATCGGGGAATAGAGCGTTGTACACGGGCACATAGAAAGGGCGTACTACTCTTCGTAGAAGCTCCGGCGTCTGAGATTCAAGTGCCGCAAGGGACCAATGTAGCGCTGACCCGGCCCGAAACTTGAGATCTCGTCTGCGGAGCTGGTGTGCTAGCTCCGCCCGTGATTCTTCAACTTGTTCCAGGCTGGTACGCAAGGTGACAACCCGGGTCTGCAACTCGTTCTGGTTCGAATCCCGCTCTCGATCACTTCTCGCGCCTTCGGCTTGGAGCCGCGCCAAAAGTCGATTGGCCTCGGTTGCTTCTTGTGTGGCGCGGTCACGTTCTTGGCACGCCTGCCGCACTGCCGCTTCCGCCTCTTTGATTCGAGCCTCGTCTTGGCGACGAATGGCTTCTATTCTTAATTCCGCCTGGCGAATATTCTTCCGCTGCTCGGCTGCCGCTAACGCCATTGTGTGTTGGGCCTCCGCCAGCATCCGGGCATAACCCTTCTGGAAACGTTCGTTGCGGTCCAACTGCCCTCGAATCTCGGTTTCGACGCGGGTCATCGTCGGTCTTGGTGCGGTGATTCCGATGCTTCGACCGAGCCCCCCCACTTCCAGTGGGCCGCCGCTCGAAGTCGCCTTTTCGGAAGCCGCTCGAATTGCCTGAGCAGCTTCCAGGCCTCTGGGGCTTGGCAGGAGCGAACCTATGCGGGGCAGGTCCTGAAGGCCGAGTATGGCCGCGCTGGTCAGGCCGGCGAGCTTCGAATCGTTGCCTGGGGACTGCTTCAGCATCCTAGCGAAGTGGAGTTGTTGATCCGCAAGGTAGTCGTTGAGGGAGGAGTCAGTCGAGTCATTCGCCGGGATGACGATGTCTTCCGTTACATAGACGCACAGCAGCTGTTCGCCGAACCACTGACTGCCGGGGTAATGGGCTGTATCCACAATTCTTGCGAAAGCGAGGTAGGCTCCATTTCTGGAGAGCGGTAGACCGTCGTAATCGTAAGTAAGGAGGTGCTCGCGGTCTCTATGGAATTCACGAAAGGGAATAAGAAAGGCTGTGGCGATCCGAGCGGCGTCGATCAGTTTCTCTAGAACCATCCGCTGTTCTGCCCTAGAAAAGTGCTCCAATACGTTTGAACAGAAGATAAAATCAGCTTCTAACAATTCGTCCGTTCTCAAGTCGACGACTGTGAAACTGCACTCACGGAAGTTTGCGGCGGCTTGTGCGACTGCAACGCGAGAAAAATCGACACCTGTCGCTTTTTGAATTCCGAAATGTCGGCGGAGAAAATCGAGACCCTGTCCCTGAGCGCAGCCAACATCACAAAGCGACCGTACCTCGGCGCTCACGAACCGGCGAAGCCAGCCGGGGACCTCTTTTGCAAATAGTTCCGCGAAGAACAGCGTCTGCTGAGGACCCGAAGCACTTTCCCAATCTTCCGCAAAGCGGCGATTCCAATAGCTCTGACTATTAACGGGATCGGACGACATATCAGACGTTGCGTCGGCGCATGGTTTGGTCAGGTGGCGAGGGAAGTTGCTAGTGTCTCTCCTCGGACTGATTGCTGTCAAGCCCGCATTTCCAATTTGATTTCGTCATCCCGACCTTCCAGCGGCCTTCAGCGTCTTTATTCATA
>JAQBUE010000279.1 GCA_027624045.1 Acidobacteriota bacterium | reverse complement strand
CTTCAGGATCATCTTGTATTGGAAACACTCCCTCCTTTCAGGATCATCTTGCATTGGACAACTCTCCCTCAGCCCAGACTCTGCTTCACGAGTTAGCATTGAAGTTCCGCGCAAACAATGGTTTAATCCTATAGGGGTGTGTCGGCCCGCCGACTTGAACCAGCCCTGACGGTAATGCTAAGTCCACACTTCTTCAACCGGTCCTCGTTCGTTTTGACAGCGATCGCGCTGCTTTGCGTTTTCTCCGCCCATCTCGCCGCGGCCGAGACGGCGCCTACCTTCGACGGCGATATCAAGGCGATCTTCGACCAGAACTGCATCGCCTGCCATGGCGCGACCGAGCCGCAAGCGGAACTCAATCTCACGTCGAAGGCCGCGCTCGTCAAGGGCGGCAAGTCCGGTCCGGCTATTGTCCTCGGGGCATCGTCCGCCAGCTTGCTGATGGATAAAATTATTTCCGGGACAATGCCGCCGGGTGACGGCAGGCTGACGCCCGATCAGGTTGACACTCTCCGCGTCTGGATCGATAGGGGTGCTCCCGCCAACGCGGCTGAGCTGGTAAGCGCCCAAAGCGCCGCCCAAGAAGAACTCACCGAACACCAGATCCTGCCGATTTTTCAGATCCGTTGCGTGGCCTGTCACGGTAAACGCAAGCAGGAAGCAGGACTGGACTTGCGCACCGTCGCGAGCCGGCTCAAGGGCGGTCGCTCCGGCCCCGCGCTGATTCCCGGGGACCCGGACGGCAGCCTGCTCATCATGAGAATCGAAGCGGGCGAGATGCCGCCGCCTGAGCTGCAACTCCAGAACTCAGTCCGTCCTCTCACCGAGGTTGAGCTGCAGAAAGTTCGCCGCTGGATCGCCGCTGGCGCGCCCGTAGGGCCGCCGCGCGAAACACTGGCGGCGAATCTCGAGAACGACCCGCTTGTGGCCGACGAAGATCGGCAGTTCTGGTCGTTCCTGCCGCCAACCCGACCGGCCGTTCCCAAGATCAACTCGCCCGTTGATGCGGGAAACCCAATCGACGCGTTTCTGATGCGCAAGCTGGAATCGAAGGGCCTCACGTACTCGCCCCAAGCCGAACCCGCGCAACTGTTGCGGCGAGTGTATCTTGACCTGATCGGGATGCCGCCGTCTCCCGCCGAAGTTGAGCAGTATCTTGCCGACACCGCACCCCACGCTTACGAGCGGCTGATCGATCGCCTGCTCGATTCGCCTCGCTACGGCGAGCGTTGGGGACGCCACTGGTTAGACTTGGCCGGGCACACCGATTCAGAAGGTTTCGGGAACGATGACCGCCCGCGCGTCTTCGCGTGGCGTTACCGCGACTACGTCATCCGCGCCTTCAACAGCGACAAACCCTACAACCGTTTTCTGATCGAGCAGATCGCCGGCGACGAGCTCGGAGACTATCGCGGCCAGGAAGTCACCCAGGAGCTCGTTGACCGCTTCGCCGCCACCGGCTTCTTGCGGACCGCCGCCGACCCGACCGATGCGCCCGAGCGCGGCTTCATCCCCGAGCGCATGAACATCATCGCCGATGAGATTCAGGTTCTCACCTCTTCGGTCATGGGTCTCACCGTCGGCTGCGCCCGTTGCCACGATCACAAGTACGATCCGATTCCTCAGCGCGACTATTACCGGCTGAGCGCGATTCTACAGACAGCCTACGACCCCTACGACTGGCTGCCACCAGCTAAGCGGGAACTCGACCTGGCGCCCACGGACGAGAAGCACAAGGTCGAAGAGCACAACGCGCCGCTTAAAGAGAAGGTCGAACAGCTCGAGACGGCCCTCTCCCGTGAGGAAGATCCCTATCGCGCGAAACTGCTCGAAGAGCGCATCGCGAAACTGCCCGAAGGTGTGCGCGAAGATCTGCGGCAGCTCAACGCCACGTCCGAAGACAAGCGCAGCGAGATCCAGGCTTACCTCGCAAAGAAGTTCGCCGAAACCTTCACGATCACGAGCGCCGACGTGAAAAAGCAGTACCCCAAAATCGCGGGCCGTGTCGATCCGATTCAGAAAGACCTGCAGGAGATGAAACGCAAACTGCTTCCCGACCCCCGCGTTCGAGTTCTGATGGATACAGGCGGCACGCCGTCGGGCGCCTACTTACTGCGGCGCGGCGATCCGGTGTCACCTCTACAGGCCGTCGAAGCCGGTGTGCCGTCGGTGCTGAAGGTGGGGCTCGAACCCTATCAAATCAAGCAGCCTTACGCGGGCGCGGACTCCAGCGGACGGCGTCTGGCGCTGGCTCGCTGGCTCACGCAGCCCGATCATCCGCTCACCGCGCGCGTGATGGTCAATCACATCTGGCTGCGGCATTTTGGCCGCGGGATCGTCGCGAGCCCGTCGAACTTCGGACGTTCGGGTACGCCGCCTTCGCACCCTGAACTGCTGGACTGGCTGGCGACCGAGTTCGTGCAAAGTGGCTGGAGCATCAAGAACGTGCACCGCTTGATGATGACGTCCGCAGCCTACCGGCAAAGCTCGCGGAGCGGCGAAGCGCTGCGGGCGGCCGACCCCGACAACTCGCTGCTCACACGCATGCCACTGCGGCGCATGGACGCCGAGGTGCTCTACGACTCGGTCTTGCGCGTTACCGGGCGTCTCGATGATGAGATGTACGGTAAGCCCTCGGAACTTGAGGTCAAAGACAACAAGGAAGTCGTCGCCAAACCGTCCCGTAAAGGCTACCGGCGCAGCATCTACATCACGCAGAAGATGCAAACTCCGCTCACTCTGCTTGATGCCTTCGACCTTCCCAGCATGACGCCGAATTGCGTCGAGCGGCGACAATCTCAAGTCGCCACGCAGGCGCTGCAAATGATGAACGGCTCCGACGTCTGGGAGCACTCGCGCTACATGGCCGGGCGCTTGATCGACGAGATCGGGCCGGACCCGCGCGAACAGGTGGAAGCAGTTTTTCTGAGGGTGTTATCGCGCCGGCCGGCCGAAGCCGAGTTGCGCCAGAGCTTAGAGGCGCTCGAAGAGTTCGCCGAGATCTGGCCGGCGCGGCTTGCGAAAGACCAAGACCCGGCCCCGCTCCAGTGGAAATCCCGCTGGCTGGCCTTGGCGAGTTTCTGCCACACGATGCTCAACTCGGCCGAGTTCATTTTTGTTGACTGAGGGGGAGATGAAGCATGCACCCGAATCGAGGTCCCGAATGACTTCCCGCGGAACGGCGCGTCCGACCCGCCGGGACTTCTTCTCACGGCTTGGCGACGGTCTGCATGGCGCGGCTCTAGCGTCGTTGCTCGGGGCCGACTTGTTCCGGTCAAACCCGGCGGCGGCGGCTTCCCTGCAACAGCGGCAGGTGTTCGACCTCAGCGCCCAAGCGCCCCACTTCGAGCCGAAAGCCAAGGCGGTCATTCATCTGTTCATGAACGGCGGACCGAGCCAGGTGGACCTGCTCGACCCCAAGCCGGCGCTCGAAAAATATGCGGGGCAAATCCCGGTTCGCGAGATGACGACCGACATCACCTCGCCGCAGCAGTCAGGCGGGCTTTTGCCCTCACCGTTCAAGTTCCAGAAGTATGGCCAATGCGGCATGGACGTTTCCGAACTCATGCCGCACTTCAGCAAGCACGTTGACGACGTCGCGCTGATCCGCTCGATGTATGGCGATCATTTCAACCACGAACCGGCGCTGTTCCTGATGCACACCGGGCGCACCGTGGCAACGCGTCCGTCGATCGGCTCGTGGGTGGCCTATGGGCTCGGCACGGAGAATCAAAACCTCCCGGCCTATGTCGTGCTCGACGACCCGAAGGGCCTTCCGATCAACGGGATTTCGAATTGGCAATCGGCGTGGCTGCCGCCGCTCTACCAGGGCACGCGCTTTCGCACCGAGGGGCCGGCGGTTCTTAACCTCGAGTCGCGGCCCGATTGGCCCGAGCAACTCGCCTCCGCCGAACGGCGGCTGTTGCGGAAGCTGGACGATGCGCACCGTGAAAAGCGCCCTTATCAGCCGGACCTTGATGGCCGCATTTCGAGCTACGAACTGGCCGCCCGCATGCAACTCGAAGCCGGCGACGCGCTCGACGTCACCAAAGAAGACCTGAAGACGCGCGAGGCCTACGGGCTTAATGACCCCCTGACGGAATCATACGGAAAGCGCTGCCTGATGGCGCGGCGTCTCGTCGAGCGCGGCGTACGCTTCGTTCAGCTCTACATCGAGGGACAGATTTGGGACTCGCATTCCGACCTCGAAAAAGGTCACCAGTATGCCTGCGGCAAGACGGATAAGCCTGTCGCCGCGCTGCTTACTGATTTGAAACAGCGCGGCCTGCTCGATTCCACACTCGTGATCTGGGGCGGGGAATTCGGACGTCTGCCGCTCTCGCAGTCCGCCGCCAACGCCGCCGCCGGCCGGGATCACGGGCCTCCGGGGTTCAGCGTCTGGCTAGCCGGAGGCGGCTCGAAAGGCGGAACGATCTACGGCGCCACCGACGAATTCGGTCACGCCGCGGTCGAGAACCGCACGAGCGTCCATGACCTCCACGCCACGATTTTGCACCTACTCGGCATGAACTTCCGCGACCTGGTCTTCGAGCGCCATGGCTTGAAGGAACGCCTGACGGATCAATTCCCGGCCCGTGTCGTCCAGGAAATTCTTAGCTAACAACGACCCGCTCCGGGTAGAGACGGATGCCCGCCTAGCTCCATTGCAGCTTAACTGTGCCCGCCGCGGCAAAGGCCGCCACCGTAACCCGGTCGGGTCGAAAGCATTCTTTGAGAACGAGGGCGGCAAACCCTGGGCTTGGAGACTGAGGTTCCAGTTCCGCCGCAGCTTCCATAGCCGCACTCGACCGCACTGCTGAAAACACCGGGCAACACCCGCATTCAACGACGTTCCGTCAATCGCCGTCATTGGTTCGTGTAAACGGCGGAGCGAAAATAGACCACAGAGCGGCGATTCGAGGCCGTTCACGGGCGGCGCAAAA
>JAQBUE010000049.1 GCA_027624045.1 Acidobacteriota bacterium | reverse complement strand
CCCTATTTCGTCCCCGGCCTCGACCTACCGCATTTCAGGATCATTCTTGGATTGGAAAATGCTGGAGTGGAGCGCGGCGTGATCGATCCCGGGCCGTGGGAGCCGCCACCGCTGACAGGCGTTATGAGCCGCTCGAAGCAAGTTCTCGATATACCGCGACGTACTTGCCTGCCGACCGCTCCCAGGAGTAGTCCCGCGTCATGCCGTTGCGCATGATGACCGACCAGGCATCACGGTTCTTGTAGACAGCGAGCGCGTCCTTCACCGCCGCCACGAGAGACTGCGGTGCATCGTCGGCCAGGTGGAACCCGTTGCCCTGCCAAGTTTCCCGATCCCAGGGCTCGACCGTATCGAGCAGGCCGCCGGTGGCGCGAACGATGGGGACGGTTCCGTACTTGAGGCTATACATCTGGTTCAGCCCGCAAGGCTCGTAGCGGCTGGGCATCAGGAACACGTCGGCGCCGGCTTCGATCATGTGGGCGAGCCGGTTATCGTAGGCAAGGCGGGCGGCGATGCGATCCGGGAGGCGCTCGGACCAGAGCGCGAAGCGTTTTTCCAAGGCTGCCTCGCCAGTCCCCAAGATCACCAGCATGGCGCCTAAATCAACGATTTCGTTGGCCACGCCGGCCACGATGTCGAGACCCTTTTGCCACGCCAAGCGTGAGACGATGCCGATCAAAGGCACGTCGATCGCGGCCGCGGGCAGACCCACTTGTGCAAGCAGATCCCGCTTACACTTGCGCTTGCCGCTGAGATCGTCGATCGAGTAGGGGGCCGCGATCAGGGGATCAATCTCGGGATTCCAAACCGCATAATCCACGCCGTTGAGAATGCCAATCAGGTCGGCCTCGCGCCGAATGATAATCCCCTCTTTGCCGAGGCCGAACTCGGGCGTGATGATTTCCCGGCTGTAAGCTTCGCTCACGGTACTGACTTTGCCGGAGTAAAGCAGGCCCGCTTTCAGGAAGCTCACCTTGCCATGGAACTCCAGGCCGTCGACGTGAAACAGCTCATCAGGCAGGCCCAGCCGCGGCAAGATGGCGGGGTCGTAAAGTCCGTCGTAGCCGAGGTTATGAATGGTGAAAAGGACGGGCAGCTTTCCGCCCGGAAGGCCGGGAGCCAGTCCGCTCTTGATCAGGGCCGGGGCAAGTCCGGTCTGCCAGTCGTGACAGTGCAGAACATCGGCCGGGAAATCCGATGCCGCGATAGCCAGCGCCGCCCGGACGAGCGTAGTGAAACGCTGTGGATTGTCCGGGTGGTCGCCCTCGGACGTTCCGTACAGGCCGGGCCGATCAAAGTACTCTTTGTCGTCGACGAAAAACCATGACACGCCGCCCTCGGCGACTCGGCGGATCGCTACGTTCCGAGTCTCTTTGCCGAGCGGGATCGCCAGGTGTTCATGAATCGTACTGACGGAGCGCTTCGCAAGCACGGGCGCGGTTTCCTGATAGAGCGGCAGCACCACGCCGACCTCGTGCCCCAGCCCCGCGAGGGTGCGGGACAAGGATCCTACAACATCGGCCAGTCCACCGGTTTTCGAATACGGTTCGGCCTCGGAGGCCAACATCAGAATCTTCATTTTTTGCGCTGGAGAGAAAGAGTTTAGCCTCTACGGGGCACCGATTGTCAGCAGCGAGAGGTTGTTGCCAGGCGCCGGATCCTCTTCATTGCCGCTCACCCGGCCGGTGGTGACAACGGCCCCGCTCGAGCGGCTTCGACCTCGCCCGGCGCGGCTGGCATCAATGGGATACGAGATTTCCGCGCCGACGGGCAGGATGCCCACATTGCAAATGAGCATGTCGGCTTGGAGCGTACAATTTTGGGGCGGAATGATATGACTCGCGCCCGCAATCCTTTCCTCCACAACGACTCCGGCGGCCGCATCCGGTCCCGCATTCTTTACGGTCAGCATATAGCGGCGGACTCCGCTTTGGACGACTTCGCCGAGCTGCTTCGTCAGAATCAGATCCGCCCGCGGCGGGGCCGCCTCGCAGGCCCGGCAGACGGAGCTGACGGCCGGGTCGAATCGAAGTTCCCAGTCATGGATCGTGCCGCTGTCACCCGCTGCGTTGTCCTCAACGATGAGTATCCACGTTCCGGCTGAGCTCTTGCCGTTAAAAGCCGCGAGGGGATCAATCGGCTTGGCCTCGCCAGCGAACCAGGGAGTTTGGCCCGCGCAATGATCCTGGGGATCGACGTCGGCATCGTCGCTGAAAAGGACCTCCATGTTCCGGTCGGTGCAACCGAACGGCTGATTCGGGAAGCCCGGCCGATCGAGCAGCCTGATGCTCGCGCCGTCAGGTCCTTCGAGCCGCAGGCTGACGTCGCCGATCGATTCGTGGCTGAGGTTAACAAATACTTTGAGGTCTTGGATCGTGACGTTATCGGTCACAACGATGGGCGATTCTGTCCGTGAGGGCTGACCGCCCGAGATATCGAAATCGGGCACGCTCACTGGAACCATCGGCGCCGGCCGCGAGCCGATCATCGCGGAACCCGTGAGCAGGAACGGTCCCCCTTCGGCGGCTGTGACTTCCACGCTGTATTCGACGACGCTGAAGCAGGCGACGCTGCTGTCGAGCCGGATGGAAAAATGCGGCGCGGCCGTGGTGACCGTTGAGCCAGCCGCGAGGTTCGGCCAACTGCCGGTAGAGTTCAGAACGGTGACGCCGGGTGTGCTGATCGTTAGCTTGCCGCTGAGATTCGAGAGCGAATCGGGGCCGCCGATTGTGAGGGGCACGGTGATGATCTCCCCCGGCTCCCAGACCCCGTTCTCGTTCAGTGGGTCGAGCGAGCAGTGATCATCCGTATCGCGGGAGATCAGGTTGACGAAGGGCAAACCCTCAATGCCTTCGATCATCATGGCGTCGGTTTCGTCGGGATCAAGCCAGTCTCGCAAGCGCGAGGCGGCATCATCCCCGTCCCATGCAGCGGAAAACTTGCCAAAGCAGTCGAAATCTTGATTGCCGCAAGCGGCCTGGCCACCTGAGAGGACGCCGATCAGTTTCTTTGACTCCGCGTCCCACAGCCCGGAGCCTGAGGAACCGGGTTCGGTGGTTCCCAGTTCCCAGTTGTCGACTCGCCAATGGCTGTCGACACCGCCCGAGTTGATGCAACTATCCATGGTCGTCAACGGGTCGTCGTTAAAACTGATGGCCTTTTCATCGGTGCCTGGGTGGTGAATCGCCACCGATACCTGGGCCGGTTCTTCGGAGCGATCCCATCCCGAGTAGAAGACGTTGAACGGCGCATCGGGCGGGGTATCGAGTTCCAGTAAGGTGAAATCTTCGGGCCGGCTTGCAGCCAGAAAGGTGGAGCCGACCTGGTTCTGACTCAACGACCCGCCCCCTAGATCACCACAACTTTGGGATTGATAGTTCCAATAGACGACGACCGTGTCGGCATTATCCTCGGTGATGCGGCAGTGGTTGGCGGTCAAGAAAAAATTCCGCAAACTGCCGGGCACATCGGCCACGAGCTGGCCCGTACAGACGCGCTGTCCATTGCGTGTGTACGTCGCTACGCTTCGAATCTGATCGCGCCAAGCGTCTCCCTCGGGGCACACAACGTCGATGTTGCAGCCCTGCTGCTTCGCCAAGTTGGGCCTGCCCTTGAGCCCGAACAGATCACGATAGCCCTTGCCGGCGTAGGTCAGATGCAACTCCGGTTCGTACTTGACGACGGCCGGGACGTACATCTCGATGACGGCGTGATCACCCGGCACCACGGGCAACCAAAGTTCGCCGTGCCGCTTCATGTCGCGATAGTCGTAGGGGCCTTCGTAGTAATCGCGGTCTTCGCTTGAGACATGCAGAGTTGCCCCAGCGGGAAGACGAAACCGGCTGAATCCAAAGTTGAGATTCGTTGCGCCGGCGGCGTGAAAACGAAGCCGCCACAGACGCCCTCCAGCGGGCAATTGTTCCCAGGTGCCGTGGGTTTGGGGCGTGACATCGAGTGCAACAGGCTGAGCGAAGCGTAGAGGCTCATCCGGCGGTTCACGGGCGTCCTCGGCAAGAAGCGCGGCAGTGTTCAACTGGGGCGCGTTGATGACGCTGACCATGCCCAGGGGAAGGGAGGGTTGGGAGCGGCTCGCCGGAAGTGCGCCCTGCCGTGCATTGAGGCCTATCGCTATGAGATGCAAAGCGAAAAGGAGGATCGCCGCGACAAGGCGCTTGCTCGATGGCCCGACGAGCGAGGGACGGTTGGCGTTGCGCAAGAACATTCCCATGTAGCCAAATCTGGGTCAATGATCCACGGATCAGCCGCTCTGCCCGCGGGCAGGCGAAGTGGACCGGAACTGTATCCTATTGTCAGTGATCGGGCGCGGCTTCGCCTTCGGACTCTCCAAACGGTGTAAAGAAAACTACAGGCGCGGGGTCGCCGCGGCGCTGATTCGCAAACGATGGCGACATCCCTGATAGTGAAGCAGCGGGAGAATCTGATACACTTCGATCCCATCCCGCTAAGTGGAGGACGAGCACGTGCCAGGCAGCGAGGGTTTACACGTAGTGATCGGATCGAGCAGCGGGCTCGGGGCCGCGCTCATTCGCGCCCTGTTGAAGCGCGTTGCGCGTGTCCGGGGAGTGAACCGCGACGGCCAGGCGGATGTTCCGCTCGGCGTGGAACTCGTGGCGGCCGACGCCAGCGATCCTGACGAGGCGAAGCGGGTTTGCGAAGGGGCGGCTGTTGTGTATCACTGCGCGAACGCGCTCTACACGGACTGGCCGCGCCTTTTCCCGCCACTCACCGACAGCATCATCGAAGCGGCCGCGGCCGCAGGCGCGAAACTCGTTTTCGCCGACAACCTCTACATGTACGGGCCCGTGTCCGAAGCGATGCATGAAGAGCTGCCCGAGGCCGGGACGGGCAGCAAAGGGAAAGTGCGAGCGCAAATGGCTCGTGACGTCTTGTTAGCCCATCGAAGCGGCAAAGTGCGGGCCGCGATCGCGCGTGCTTCCGATTTCTTCGGCCCGGGAGTGAAAAACTCGGCGCTGGGAGACCGCGTATTCGGCGCGGCGTTGAAGGGAACGCCGATCGACCTACTGGGGGACATTGACACGCCCCACACCTACACGTTCATCGACGACTTCGCCCGCGTGCTGATCGCACTGGGTGAGAGGGATGATGTGTTTGGAGAGATCTGGCACGCTCCGAACGCGCCGGCAATCAGTACACGTCAGTTTGTCCAGAAAGTGCTCGAAGTGACGAAGACGGAGCCGAAGGTTCGGGTGGCCCCGAAGTTCGTCGTGAGTTTGATGGCGCTATTCAATCCGATGATGCGGGAGATCAACGAGGTTCGATACCAGTTTGAAGCTCCCTTTGTCGTCGACCATTCGAAATACGAGAGAAAGTTCGGCTCGCAAGTCACGCCCTTGAACGACGCCATCGAGCAGACCGTGGCGTGGTTTCGGACCCAGAGCAGCTAGAAAAGGCCCGTACGAAAGTCGGCCACAACCGCAAAGTCATCTCTTCGGGGTCAAACCCGGTGCTTAGGGAGCAGGCGTCGCTCTCTTCTCGATTTGATCTCCTGCCACGGTGCCGGTCAGTTCAGCGACGCCGGCCGGCAGTTCGACAACGCTATGGGCTCTCCAGCTTCCCGCCAGGCGAAAGGGTTTTAGGCGTGGGACGACTTTCGTGACGCGCCGTTTGCGGTCGAGAAAAACGAGATCGATGGCAAACTTCATCCAGAAGGTGTGAATCGCCTCGGTGGGAATAATCCACAGCCCGCCGCCCGGCTCGAGGCCTCTCCGTCCGAGAAGCCCTTTATTTCGCTCCCCGGACGTTTGAGCAAGCTCGATCGCTTCTCCCAGGACCGTCTGCTTGGAGCAGTTGATGAGGCAGATCTTTTCCATATTGGATTCATCTCCAACAGCTCATGCCGCCGAGTGTGTCTTCCAGTATCTCGCGTCGCCCGTTAGTACGGTCTACAGTGAAAGCCCGATATGTTATACGGCGAGGCGATCGACCCAGGCGCCCCCCCTCCCGGCGCGGCCGACCTTGAATGGCGTGGGACGCAGTAGATCGGGGCGTAGAGGGTCGGGACGCAGCAGGCCGGGGCGCAGCGGCGTCGTCCGCTCGCCCAGTTTGGTCACGAAGTACGCCCGCGAGGGGTACAGCGAGTATGGCTCAAGGCCTACGATGGATTCACCCACCTGCTCCTCGATTCGATAGACGGTGTGATAGAAGTTGCCGCGGTCGAGGCCGAGCCGTGCACAGCAAATCTTCCAGCTTGCACCGAGCAGGAAATGAAAACGGAATACCTGGTAGTGGCTCTTGTCGAGACGTCGGCGCGCCACGAGGTCGAAGTCCGCCATGTACTCCTCCTCCTTGCGAGACCACATGCCGCGATTGCTTCGCCCGGACGATGTCCGCTCGAAGGAAACCGGGCCGCAAAATTTCCCGCGAAAAATACACTCCTTAAAGCGGCTATAGCAAGTACGAAACACGGCCCGCAGCACGCAGGGACAGAAGTCGCTAGGCGGGACGTCCCGGCCCTTTCCGCGCACGCTGATTGCCCGAACGCCCAGCCCTTGACAGGCCGCACAGGAGACAGCCGCTAGTTCAATGAGATCAGACCGATTGCAAGCCATTGGTGTTTTCCCCTTTTCGTTCAAGGGCCGTCCAGGACGGCGACTTCGGATACGAGATGGCGACCCGGTCCGGCCCTTGAAAACGTAGTACGTGAGTATTGTTGGCAGAGTTCTAGGGAAAGTCAACAGTGATACTGGGCGCCGCAGCCCCTGGAGGGGCCTATTTTTACTGCTTGTGCGGCTCTGTGGCGGTAAGTTGGTTCAGAATGAGCACCATAGGAATCTTGATATCGCCTTGCTATCTTGACTAGATATTAGCAATATGTAGATAAGGCAACAAAACTATAGTCTCTATTTCCTGCAGCTATATATGCCTGATTCCATCTTCTTGCGCGAACTAACGTCCCGCCTGGTCGCTCATTTGCGCGAGAGGGTGCGCCGAGGGGAACTGACCGAACGCGGACTGGCGCGGCTAACGGCTTATTCGCAGCCCCACATTCACAACGTCCTGAAAGGGGCGCGGGGCGTGCAGATCGAGTTGGCCGACCAGATCATGACTCTTCTTGACATCCCGGCCCTTTCGCTATTTTCGCAAGAGAAATTGGCGGGCAGGGCGCCGCCGGCACGGCTGAGCGGCACATTCACCGAACTGCTCGTCGGGGCTCTGGGCGCGGGGCGGCCCTATCCGCGGATCGGCAATCCGGCTGAGCGACTGCGCCTGGGCGGCCCGCTTCTGGCCGGGGCTGTGCAGCCGGTTGCGGTACAGGTGAGCGAGCACGAAGACGCGATGTCACCCCTGATCTGTCCCGGCGATGTGATCTTGCTGGACCGCTCTCCCCAGCAGCGGATGCGGCCGAGTCCGGACTACGTGTACGCGATCAATTGGGAAAATAAGGGCTATCTGGGCCGCTGCCTGCTGCTTCAGAAAACGCTCATCGTGGTGGCGGACAACCCCTCCGCACGGCCACAACCACCGGAGAGGATTCCTCTCGAGGGAGTGCGCCTGCTCGATATCGTGCGGGGCAAGGTGATCTGGCTAGGCCGCGAAATGGACTTTCTGCAAAGCAGACCGCTGAATTCGATCTGAGGTCGGGCGCGGCGGATGTGGAGCTTCTCGCCGGGAAGAATCTCGTCGCGGCTCTTAGCCGGCGGAGCCAAGGACCGAGTTCCGAACGTCGTCACCGGTGGGGCTCTGGAACGGCCGCAGCTCGAACTCCGGCAACGAGGCCAGGAGGTGATCGAAGATATCCGCCTGGATCGCTTCGTAGTTGGCCCAAACCTGGTCGTTGCTGAAGACATAGATCTCAAGCGGCAGCCCTTTTTCGCTCGGGGGCAATTGGCGAACCAGGAAGGTCATGTCCTGGTGGATTTTGGGGTGTGCGCGCAGGTAAGCGACCAAGTAGGCCCGGAAGGTGCCGAGATTGGTCATTCGGCGGCCGTTGACCAAAACGCTGTGGTCAATGTCGTGTTTCTTGTTGTACTCGCTGAGTTCCTTGGTCTTGCGCTCGATATGGTCACGCAGCATCGCGATACGGGAAAACCTGTCGATCATCTCCGGCGTGCAGAACTTTACGCTCGTCATATCGATTGGGATGGCCCGTTTGATGCGGCGGCCGCCTGACTCGGACATGCCCCGCCAGTTTTTAAAGGAATCCGAGATCAAGGAATAGGTCGGGATTGTCGTGATGGTCTTATCCCAGTTGCGAATCTTCACAGTGTTGAGCGTGATCTCGATGACGTCGCCGTCGGCGCCATACTTGGGCATTTCGATCCAATCGCCGGGCCGCACCATGTCGTTGGCGACGAGCTGAATCCCGGCGACGAGCCCCAGGATGGAGTCCTTGAAAATGAGGAGGATGATCGCGGTCAGCGCACCCAGGCCCGTGAGCAGGACCAAGACCGACTTGTTGATGATGATCGAGATCGCGAAGATTGCGACAGTGACCGAGATGATGATCTTGAGGACTTGGAGATAACTGAGAATCGGTATTCGGCGCGATACGTCAAAGCCTGCGTAGATGTCGTTGACGGAGTTCAGGAGAGCGTCCAGAACCAGCAGACCCGCCAGCAGCATGTAAATCTGAGCCGCTCTTTCGAAAAATACGACGAGTTGCGGCGTTGTGAGCGCAAGCGGAGCCATCGAGTAGATCACGATGGCGGGCGCCAAGTGGGCCAGGCGATGCAAAACGCGCCGCTCGACCATAACGTCGTCCCAATCAGTGCGGGTGCGCTTTGCCACCTGTTGCACCAGGCGCAGAATCACGCTCTTCGCGATCAAGTTCGCAATGAATGCCAGAACCGCGACACCGAGCACTTCGGCGCCCTCGATCAGATACCCAGCTATCTGCCCGGTCAAACCGGACTCGATCAACCACCGTCGGACGTCTTCCATCATGTGTGTACAGGCACCTCCCGGTTGGCCGCGGCTCGCGCGGCGTGCTACCAGTTATGGTATCGCGGACGGTTGAGATGACCGAATACGAGACGCCGGTTGTCCGTATCGAGGAGGGCTGCCAACGCGTATTACAAGCGCACGCGCAGCTTGATGCCCACCATGCGGGAGGGAGCAAGGGCCGTACCGGAAAACAGCCCCGAGAAGTTGATCACGTTGAGCCGGTCGGTGGCATTGATCACGTCCACCTGCAGCGTGACGGCTTTGTCATCTCGCCGCCACAGACGGCCGCCGACCGAGAAATCCAGGTTGCGGTTGGGGCGGACGCGACCCCGTTCGAAATTGACTTGATTGAGGATTGCGGGGGGAATCGCGGACATCTCGTGGTCATCGCCCCCGCCCTTGGTCTGGAGAAGATTGCCTTCCTCGTCCTCTTCTTCCTCGTCGTCCTCCAGCTCCACGGGCAGTCCGCTGCCATACCGGCCGCGCACCATGAACCAGATCCGCGGGTGCGGCTCGTACCGCACCATGGAGACGACCGTATTGCGTTGATCCTGCGAGATCGGGAACTGCGTCGCTACGTCGCGCAATTCCTCCGCCTCCCCGCCTTCGACAAAAAGTCCGCCGGTGACGGGTGAGTTGGCGGTGCCAAGCATATTCGAGTAACTCAGGAACGAACTGAAACCTTTGTAGTGAGGCAGCTCGAACCGCACCTCCGTGCCTTCGACCCGCGCGCTGTCGAATGCAATCGGGAAACTGATACCGGTGTTGAGGAAAACGTCGTCGTCGTAGTAATTTTCGAACTGACGCCAGTAGTGGTTTATGTCGACGCTCCAGCGGTCGAAGAACGCTTTGCGCACACCGACCTCATAGAAGTTCGCCCTGTTCGCGGGGACCGGCACGGCATCCTCGACGGCGTCGAGCACGAGCGACTGCGCCGAACTACTGAGCAACAAGTTCTCGATCGGCGGCGTCTGAAAGACGCGATCGTAGGAGGCGCGAAACAGCAGCCCGGCCTGCCGCCAGTGGTAGCCAACGCCGATACGGGGGCTCAGCGCGGAATCTTCGATGAGCAGGCTGTAGTGGTCGAAACGCAGACCCGCATCGACGACGAAATCGCCGAGGCGTACGCGCTCCTGAATGTAGAGGCCGATGTCGGTTGCGCGCTGACTCTCGTCGAAGACGAAATCGATCTCCGGCAGCTCATCGCTGTCCGCGAAAAGAAATTGTTCACGAATGTCCGTCGCCCGCACATCGCCCCCGATCTGAAGGGTGTGTCGCTCGCCTTGGACCGTCACCGAACCGGAGAACACTCCTTCCTTCAGGCCGCGGTCCTGATTCACGAAAACCGGTATTGACAGGGGATTGCTCCAAAGTTCAGCGCCGACGTCACGGTACATCCCTCGCACGGCTCCCACCGTTCGAGCGGAAAATACGTGCTGATAATGGGCGTGAGCCGCAGATTCGGTCCCACGACGGTCCTGCCGCTGGCCGGCCTCCTGCTGTTCCAGATCATTGGGGACCAGAAAATTTGCCCGGTTTGAACGGACATACAGACTCAAACGGTCCTTGTTCGTGAAGTCGTGCTCGAATCGCCCGTTGACTCCGCCCGAACTGGCTTTGTTCGTGAAGTTTTCGAGCGACGGCGGATCGAGATAGCGGTCCGTGTGCCCGGCCCGCACACCGAGCGAGAGGCTCGTATCTTCTTGCCGGTAGTAGTGGGAGAACGAACCGTCCGCTGTCCCGAAGCTGCCGCCCTGCATACTGAACTCAGGGTGGTGACCGAAAGACCCGGAGCGGCGTGTGTGCAACTCGATCACACCGCCCAACCTGCGGCCGAACTCCGCCGACAGATTCGCAGTGGCGACATGAGCGGACTCAAACTCATCCACCTCGAAAGCCGGCACAAAGCCAATGGATCGATTGTCGTACAGCGGAATCCCGTCGATCACGTACTGCGTGTCGTATTCCGAGCCGCGCGGGTGCAACACCGCGTTCGCTTCGAGCAGCCAACCGGGCAACTCGTTCACCAAATCGATCATGCCGCGTCCGGTGGTTGTGAAAGGCCCTTGATCGAGGCGCTCGCGTCCAATCACCAGGATGGTTCCCGGCTCGTTGGGATCGATCAGGGGCGGTGCATCCTCAACGACGACCGTCTCGGCGACGTTTTCAATGGCGAGCGTAATCTCTTCTTGGATGGGTATGGCCGAACGGATTTGCACCTCGCGCGAGACGGTGCTGAATCCAAGACGGGTCACACGGACCAGGCACACACCCAAGGGCAAGCGCTTGAAGTGAGCGACGCCCGCGGCGTTGGTATTGGCCTCGGTTCGGAATTTTGAAACCCAACTTTCCAGGTGGACAGCCGCTTCCACCGGCAGACCATTCGGGTCTCGTACCGTGACGCGAAGCTCGCCATTCATGTGGTCCGCAGAGGCCACAACGGGCAGAAGCATCGCGATCAGAATGGCCGTCGCGATGAACCGATACCGCCAACTCCGCCGCCACCACGACCGCGGAATGGTCGCTGCGATGCCTGCTCCTGTCGCGGTCATCCCTGCATCCCGTCAGTGAACCATGCGAGTTTTATGGTTCATGTAATCCATTAGCAAGTACTGCCCAAGAGTGTAAGGAGATGTGAAGTAGGCCTTGCCGTGACAGATTTCCGTGATCTTTCTAACGAACTGCACCAGCGCATAGTCCCGCGCCAGCATGAAGGTGTTGATCAAGATCCCCTGACGCTTGCATTTGTGTACTTCTTCCAAAGTTCGGCTGATCACGAGCGGGTCGAGGCCGAAGGGGTTCTTGTAGATGCGGCCGTCATCGAGGGTCAAGGCGGAGGGCTTGCCGTCGGTGATCATCACGATTTGGCGCATGTCTTTTCGCTGGCGGCGCAAGATACGCTGCGCGACGATCAGCCCTTGGCGCGTATTGGTGTGATAGGGTCCCACCTTGGCGCGCGCCAACTGCTTGAGGGGCAGCTCTTCGGCCGAATCGTGAAACAGCACAAGCGAGAGCGAGTCCCCCGGATAGTGTGTCCGGATCAAGTGGGATAGGCCGAGGGCGACCTGCTTGGCCGGTGTAAAGCGGTCCTCTCCGTAGAGGATCATGCTGTGGCTGCAATCGAGCATCAGCACGGTGGCGCAGGAGCTTTGGTACTCCGACTGGCGCACCATCAGATCGGAGTATTCGAGTTGAAGAGGCGACCTCAGGCCACCGCGCTGAATCGCGCGGGACAGTGTGCCGCTGACGTCGAGGTTTAGCGTATCGCCGAATTCGTACGGCTTCGATGAGCCGGAAGCCTCGATACCGGTCGCCATTTCGCGCGTATCATGACGGCCGAGGCTGGCCTTGCCAAGGGATCCCATCAGGTCTTTGAGAGTCTTGTACCCCAGAAAGTCGAGGCTTTTGTCGGTCAACTCAAAGCGAACCTCGCGCGGCTCAGCGTCGCCCCCTGCCCCACCCGGTGGCGTCTCTTTGGCCTGGGCGGCGTTCGGCTCGTGGGGGTCGCTGACGGTCACATAGCCGTCGTTGGCAAGCTTCTCGACGAGCCGGTCGAGGAGCTGCTCCATCTGCTCGGCCGACATGCTGTCGAGCTTGCCGAACATCTCTTCGAGTTTCTCTTCGCTGAAAAGCTCTCCGCTATTGAGAGCCTCGCGGATGGCTTCCCGCAACTCGTCCATCGTCTGCTCGTTGACTTCGGAGAAAGGGTAATCGTAGGCCTCGAAGCCGCTGCGCAGAAAATACTGCGAGAGCGCGCGCAGCAGATCTTCGGAACTGATGCCGAAGTCCCCTCCGGTGTAGCGGCTGTAGCGAATGACCTTCATGTTGCGCCTGTCGAAACGGGCTCAGTTGTAGGAGCGGCGCATCGGCTCGGCCGGAATATCCGCCGCCTCAGCTGCTCTTCGCTTGCGAATCTCAGCCGTATAACCGAGTTCTTCATCGCGGCTGATGCGGTGATGGGCGTACAGGCCATCCAGCAGAAACTCGCCCGCCGATGCCAGCGCCGCCTCGTTCTTCTCGTGTCCCGGGATCACCTTGCGGGCGGTTTCGAGCAAACCTTGGATCTCACCGAGTTGCTTCACAACTTCGGACGAAGGCTCGGCGTCGCCAAGCTTCAATGATCCACCGATCTCGAACCACTGCACAATCGGGGCCACGTCCGCGTTCGGAAAATAACGGTCGTACACCTGAGCCACGGCCTCGCGAATCAACTCGCGGGCCACCTGGTCAGCCCCTCGCAGTTCGCCTTCATACTCCAACTCGAATTTGCCGGTGATCGAGGGTAGCGAGGCGTGAATATCGCCCACTCTGGGTACGACCAACTCCTCGCCGCCGGCAAAAGCGCGCCGCTCGGCATTCGAGAGCACATTTTCCAAACAAGAAATCGGCAACCGCTGCGATACGCCCGAGCGCTTATCGATTTTCTTATCCTCACGCGCCACGAATGCGATGGTTTCCACGATTTCGCCGATGTACGGCGGAATATAGACCTCTTCCGCCGGACAGGTACGATTCTTCCAGGCCTCTTGCGCCGTGATCTCGATGGCGTGCTCCAAGGTCAGCGGGTAGTGGGTTCGGATCTCGCTTCCGATGCGGTCTTTGAGCGGCGTGATGATCTTGCCGCGCGCCGTATAGTCCTCGGGATTGGCGGTGAAAACGAGCAGAACGTCCAGGGGCAGCCGAACCGGATAGCCCTTGATCTGGACGTCGCCCTCTTGCATGATGTTGAAGAGGCCGACCTGGATCTTGCCCATCAAGTCCGGCAGTTCGTTGATGGCGAAGATGCCCCGATTCGCGCGCGGCAGCAGACCGAAGTGAATCGTCAACTCGTTCGAGAGATCGTGCGCCTCGCGAGCCGCCTTGATGGGGTCCAGATCGCCGATCATATCCGCGATCGTGACGTCAGGCGTCGCCAGCTTCTCGACGTAGCGCTGGTCGGGCGAGCGGTAGGCAATCGGTGTGTCATCCCCCTGCTCGGCCACGATCATGCGGCCCTGCCGGGACAGCGGCGCGTAGGGGTTGTCGTGGATCTCGGTTCCTTCGATGCACGGCATTTCGGGGTCGAGCAGGTCGGACAACTGGCGAAGGATGCGGCTCTTCGCCTGACCTCGCAAGCCCAGCAGAATGAAATTGTGGCGGGAGAGCAGGGCGTTGACGATTTGCGGGATGACCGTGTCGTCGAAGCCGACGATTCCCGGAAAGATGGCCTTGTGCTCGCGAAGCCGCGCGATCAAGTTGTCGCGAATCTCGTCTTTGACAGATCGAGTTCGGACACGTTCCTCCGAAAACCGCTCGCTGCGGCGCAGCTCGCCCAAGGTTTTGGGTAGTCCCGACGCACTCGGCATATCAGACGCTCTCCCTTGCTCTTTCCTGACCAGCTTCCGACAGAATAACACCCGTCCTCGAAGCATCGTGAACGCGCGGTGCGGCGAAACACAGCCGAGGTTGGCGCATCTAGAATGAGTCCCTATGCCTGCTATCGCGCTCACCATAGCTGGATCGGACCCCTCGGGTGGTGCGGGCATTCAGGCCGACCTGAAGACCTTCCACCAATTCGGCGTTTACGGGATGAGCGTCATCGCGGTACTGACGGTTCAGAACACCCTAAGTGTGAAGTCGGTCGACCCGCTTGATCCCTCATACGTTGAAGCGCAGTTGCGCGCCGTCACCGAAGACATTCCGCCCAACGCGGCCAAGACGGGTGCTCTCGGGACGGCGGCGATCATCGAAACTGTCGCTTTCTGGGCGGAAACGATTGCGTTCCCGCTGGTCGTTGATCCTGTGATGGTCAGCAAGCACGGCGCGCGCCTGCTTGGCGAAGACGCCGAAACCGTTCTGCGGAAAAGGCTGCTGCCTCGCGCGGCGCTCGTCACACCGAACCTTGCCGAGGCCGCCGTCCTGAGTGGCATGGATGTTTACGATATGGCGTCAATGGAACGGGCTGCGCGTCATATCGCGGACTTCGGCTGCGGGGCCGTACTCGTCAAAGGCGGACACCTGGCTACGCACCCGGCCGATCTTCTTCTGATTGACGGTGAAGTGGAAATCCTGCAAACGCCTCGCATCGAAACCCGCCACACACACGGCACGGGATGTACGCTTTCAGCGGCCATCACCGCGGGCTTGGCTAGAGGGGATTCGTTATTGCAGGCCGTTCGAACGGCCAAGGGATTCATCGCTCGCGCCATACTGACCGCGCCCGGCCTGGGTCACGGCTGCGGCCCGGTCAACCATCACGCATCGCTGGACTGACTGCTCTGGTAGTCGTTCAGGTAAGAGGTCGTGAGGCCGAATGGGCCTTCCCGCTTTAATCACCAAGCACTACCTGTTCTTAGGAGGGAGGTCCTTGGCGTACCGCAACGCGTGGTCGACCCAGACGACGAGATCACTGTCCAGGGCGTATCCGGCGGGTTCGATATACACCATGTTTTTTAGCGGCCTGCCGGTGAAGTCCATCGGACTCGTATTGGGCTCGGTCAGCACCCGTGCGGCCTCCGCGTTTCCCAGACGCAACATCAGCTTGTCGTCGTTCAGACCGCAGCACATATTGCCGTTGACGAGAAAGGCGATGCCGCCGAACATGTGGCGTTCCGTCACACCCTTGCGTCCCTTGAGGATGTGGCGCACCCTGTCGGTCGCGTTTTGGTCGTATGCCATTGCTTGATTCCTTAGAGCCCTCTTGGTAACTCAAAACCTTCCGGCAAGGCGCGGGTTTCGTCGCCGCAAAGCGCCCTCATGACTTCCATCTCCGCCGCGGTCAGATGGTCGTAGCCGTGATAGAGAAAGCGTCGCAACCCAGCCCTCCGAGAGGCTTCGAGAATGCGGATGAAATCGCCCGAGCCCATCGGGTCGCCGCCGTGAGGTCGCAGTCCGACGTCAACCCAGGGGATGACCTGCTCGGGACGTTCCACGGCTGCCAGCACGGACCTTGTAGCGTGTTCGACGACTTTGCTAAAGAAGGCATCCGGGAACCCGCGCTCGAAATCGAGCGCCGTCTCGACCTCGGGCAGACGAACACCTAGCAGCATCTCGATCAGGTCGAACGCCGCCCGCTCCGACAAGCCGGGATTCCACGCGCGCAACGTCGTCAGCCAGCGGTAAACCGTTCCATAGAGGCCGTCGATGCCGCGATGCCAGAGGTAGTGCTTCGGGTGCAGATGATCGGCGTAGCGCACGAGTTGAGGCAGGTCGTAACCGCATAGCGGCGTGAATACGGCTGAGCGTGGCCCGATGCCGAGTTGCAAGTCGCTACGTTGCTCGCTCATCAGGCCCTTCAGTATTTTGACTGTGCCCGTGATGACCTCGGTTCGGAAGCGCAGCCAGTTGGGCAGGCCGCTATCGAATCCGAGCATTTGATAGCTGCCAAAAAAGCCGCGTCCGGCATAGGTATCGACAACCTTGTCGGTGAGATTGTGCAGGCGCTGTTCGAGGTGGGCGCTGGCCGCGGTTAGCTCGTTCCAGTCGTAGTGCATTGACTCGGCTAGAGGGCGAACGGTTTCGGGCAGGTCGTTGAAGATGTTCGAGCGGTGCCCCGCGGCAATCTCGAATCCCCACTCGTGCCAATCGATGATGCCGCCATCGGCTTCGGGGAATTGAGAAAGGGTGTCGAGGGCGCGCGCGGCCCAGCGGTTCGGGTTGGCGAATCGCGCGAACTTGTCTTGATCAGACGGACCGTACCCCGCATCAGGCCGGAAAATGAAAATCTTCCAGTCGCGCCGCTTGGCGTCGGCGAACAGGAGGTGGAGTTTGCGACGCTTTTCGCTGAAGTTTTGCGTCGGCCGTGGCGGAGGCTCGACGGCCAAACGCCGATAGATCGCGGGATCTGGTTCGAAGATGGATTGGTTGCGCCCCGCATCATCGCGGATCAGCATGCGTCCGACGACGATGCCTCGAATGCCGATGACTTCCCAGGCGTCGAAGATGCGCGGGTAGTCGTCGATGACGGGATCGAGCGGTTGGCCGAAGCGAATCCAGGCTTCGAGCTTGCGAGGGGCGTCGGGCATCTAACGTTCGATTTTAGCGCGATCACATTGCGGGGAAAGGCGGGCTAGGCTGGAGCCTTGCGCCACAAAGTCACTTGCCGAAACAGTAGAGCCGTTCGCTTGTCCTGACGAAAAGATTGCCTTGCGACAGCGCCGGTGTCGCGAAGATTTCCGCGCCAAGATCGTTCACAGCCAGAATTTCCCACTCACCGGCTGCTTTCAATACCGCGACTTTCCCGCCTTCGCTCGCCAGATAGACTTTGCCATCCGCGGCCACCGGTGAAGAGGAATATCCATCGATGGCCTCGGGGATGCGGCCCTGCTTCAGCCGGGCTCCGGTTTCGGCATCCAGCGTTTCGAGAATACCGCCGTTCTTGATGAGGTAAACCACCTTGTCGAAAATCAGCGCCGAGGGGATCACGCCGTTGAACGCTTTTTCGTAGCGCCAAAGCTCTTTCGGCTCGACCGAATCTCCGAAGCGAAATGCCACAAGGCTCGAAGGCGCGACTGTCTCGCCCGCGGCGTCGACGTACTCTTGCCTCCCGAGCAGGCCGTCGCGGTTGCCGCGGTATTTGGCGATGCCCGCCATGAAGGCCTGGTCGGCATACTCGTCGCGGGTCAGAGTTCCGTCCTTATTCGTGTCCTTCGCGTCAAAACTAACACCGAAATCACGGTCCGCGGCGTTGCCATAACCGAACGCGTAGACGGTGTTGCCGGCGACGACAGGGCTGGCTACAATCGCGGGCGGAATGGCGTGCTGCCCCCACAAGCGCTTGCCGTTGTCGAGCTGATGGCTGCCGATTACCCCGCGGCTGATCGTCAGGATCTGGCGCGCGCCGGCCCCATCGTAGATCAACGGCGTCGCCCAAGCTTGGCCTTCGTCGCGGGCCGTCTTCCACTCGATCTCGCCATTCGACGGACGGAGCGCCGCGATGTAGGAGCCTTCATCCTGATCGGCTAGAATGATCAGCCGATCGCCGGCCAGGATCGGCGACGCTGACTGCCCCATGTAATTGGCGAACGGCTCCAGCGGCGTCTTCCAGAGCAGCTTCCCCGTCGAATCGTACGCCAGTATCCCGATGTCGCGGAAGAAGACGTAGACGTTCTCTCCATCGGTAACCGGCGAAATGGACGCCGGCTCATTCAGTTGGTTCAACTCCGCCTCGCGCTCGCGCTCCACTGCCCGTTCCCAAACGAGTTTCCCGGTGCGGCGGTCGAAACATTGCGTGTAGAGCTTGCCTTCGTCAAACGCGGTGACGAAGATATGGCGCTCGTTCAAGACCGGCGACGATTTACCCGGACGCACCGCCGCCTTCCACACGACGTTCTTGTCAGGACCGAACTCCGTTGGATAGCCACCGCCCTGCGCAATGCCCGAGCCGTTGGGTCCGCGAAAACGGGTCCACTCTTCGGCCTGGGCGGTTGTAGTTGTGAGCGCCGCCGCAAGCACAACCAGAGCAACGTATCGGATGTGGGTTTTCATAATGGTAGCGCCGATCGTCGTTCAGTAAATGCCCCGCCAGAAATTTCAGTGCGACGGTGCGGTCGAGCTTCGTGTCCTCGGCCTTGTAGACGACACCCATGCCGCCTTCACCGAGTTTCTCGGTGATGCGGTAGTGCGAGATGGTTTGGCCGATCATGCCGGTCCGATTTTACCCCGAAACGACGCGTTCATTCCGAGTTGGGAGTGATCGTCCCATAGTTACGATGCATCAGAATTCGCCGGCCCCGCTGATCGCAAGGTCCGCAAACCTTCACGACGAACAGGTTGTCGTAATCTTCATGGTAGATTTCCCGCACACCGCTCGGCAGCTTCGTGGGAAACCAGCTATCGAGGTCGATTTGTCCCGGCGGCACGCCGAGAGCCTTGAGGAAGAGGAGAGTGGTGGTACTGTGTCCCGCCGCCAGGGCGCTCCCTCCGCAGTGGTTTTCGAGGATCTCCGCCGCTATCTTGCCCTCTTCGTTGTTTCTGGCGTATTCGGTCGGCGGCTTCGGATCGAGATGGGCCACGGTTTGCTTTGTTCGTTTGGTATCGCTGTGATAGACGGCATCAAGTTTGTCCGCGATCGTCCGCACGGCCGCCGGCAGGGCCTGGGCTCGCGCCAAGCCTGCTTCCGAAAGCTCATCGCAGCTGCGGCAAGTTTTTTCGGCGTGCCGCACGACCATGACGGTCGTCTCACTTTCTCCGGGAGCGCAAACACGATCCGCTCCAACGGCGGGACTTACGCCAGCCGTTACGAAGAAGAGCGCCGCGCAAGCACGGAAAATATTTCGAACCTCACGGCCGTGCGAATCGAACTGTCCCTCCATCACTACTGATCCTCCTGTCGCCAAAGTAAGACTATCAATTCCTGAGCATCAACTCAGCCCTTATCGAACTCACCAGCCTTCAGCCGCCGGAAGTAGTCATTCAGGCAATTAACGGTTTCCCGGCTCAGCAGCAACACGATAGGCATGTTTGCCCACAGCATGGCACCGGTTCCCAGGTCGATGAATGCCTCCATATCGCCTATGTCCGCGATCGCGAACGCGCCTACGAACACCAGTACGACGTATAGCACCCGATACGCGCGCACACCGCGCTCGCCCACCAGATACGTGGCGCTCTGCTCGCCGTAGTAGCTCCAGGTGATGATCGTGGATAGCGCGAAGAGCCACGAGGTCAACGTCACGACCCACTTGCCCAGCCCGGGAAAACCCTTGTCCAACGCAAAAGCCGTCAGCGATGCTCCATCGAGGGACTGATAGACCTGCGGGCCTGCCAACCGAATATCTTTTGGGGTTCCCGACCACTCGTCGAGCACCAAATCAACACTATTCCAGACAATGTGCGGCGCGGGTTCACCCGCTGCCATCGATTCGTCTAAGGAGACGACGATGTCGCCGGTCACTGTCACGCGGTTCGTTCCGGTATCGCGACTGCCGGCGCCTTCGACCAAGCCGATCAGAAAGAAGCGGCGTCCGGCGTTCCACTCCGATCCATCGGCTAGCGGCGGCAGGTTCGCCACGTCATCTGAAGCCTCTACCTGCCATGACAAGACTTCGTGCGACGCGCTCCCCGCCGACGCAAGCAGCTCGACCTGGCCGTGGAACTCACCCACCGGCCCGCGATTCCAGACGCCCGTCACAAGAATAACGAGTGCTGTCAGCGTGCAAACGCAGATCGTATCGATGAACGGGCCCAGTCCGCCCAAAACACCTTGCCGCGCCGGCTCGTGGGTACGGGCCGCCGAGTGAGCGATGGGCCCCGAACCCTGGCCCGCTTCATTCGAGAACAGTGCCCGCCGCATGCCCACCGAGAACGCCCATCCCAGAGTCCCGCCCAGGAACGCGCCGCTGGCTTCGGTGGGCGTGAACGCGCTTTCGACGACAAGCAGCAGTAGCCCCGGCACCTGCTCCGCGTACAAGGCGATCACGCCGACGACGGCTACGAGGTAAAGCGCGCACATCACGGGAACCAGCCGCCCCGCTACGTGTCCGATGCGCTTGACACCGCCCAAGATTACGAGTCCGACGAGAAGGGCGAGAAGCACTCCGGTGATCGGGCGCGGCACCGCAAAGTAGCGTGCTGTCAGGTCGGCGACGTTCCAGGCCTGGAACATGTTGCCGCCCGTGATGGTGGAAGCAATGGTTGCGAGGGCAAAGGTAGCCGCGAGCACCTTGGCGACGAGCCGCGCCACCCCTCCGCGCCGGCCCCAGGTCTGCTCTATGACCCACATGGCGCCACCGTGAGGATCGTCGGGATCGTCCGTATTGCGAAACATCAACGCCTGCGTGACTTCGACCGTTTTCAGCGCCATACCGAGGAAGCCGATGACCCACATCCAGAACAGCGCGCCGGGTCCGCCGGCCGTTATCGCCAGCGCCACACCGCCGATGTTGCCCAGGCCGACCGTCCCTGAGAGCGAGGCGGCGAGGGCTTCGGATGAGGAAATGGCGCCCGCGTCGTTCGGATCGTCGTAAGCGCCGCTGAGCACCTTGACGCCGTGCGTCAGAGATCGATACTGGACCATGCGGGTCCAAATCGAAAACACGATTCCCGACACCATCAACAGCAGGAAGGTTCCGGTGGACCAGAGGTAGCCGTTGGCCCAGCCGAGCCAGTGGAAGAACGAGTCCGTCATCACAGCCGGTTCAAGAGGAGATCAATGGAACAGCGATGGCCGTTGCCACTGCCAAGCTCAGGCATTGCGTCTTCTCCGCGCTTACGAGTGTATACACGTTGCCTCGCCACTCGATCGTCCGGGTCAGGGCCGAGCGCGCGAACACGTAGAGCCAGATCCAGGTCGCGATGGGCGTGTACCAGAAGTAAGCCCAGCCGAAGCGATCGAGCCATTCGGTTCGTGAGGGGAACATCAGCCGCGCCGCCGTGCCACGTACCGCCCCCTTACCCATCCCCGGCACGATGCTCACGACCAGCCCGCCCAAACCCAAAACGTTTCCCGTCGCGATCAACAGCAGGCTCACAATGATCGCGCCGCAGTAAATGATGTGGGCCACGAACCCGGCGAGCCAAAGGCGCGGACGATAAACGCGCGTGATGATGAGTTGCCGCACCGCCCAGTCCAGGAACTCGCTGCGCTCGCAAGCACCCGTCGTCGCCACCATTGCGCCGGGCTCGAACCGGATACCCAACCCCGCCGCGTTCATCGCCGCCGTGAGCCGGTAATCATCGCTGATCGTGCCCTGCCAGAACTTCGCTACGTTGGCTTGCTCGAAAGTCTTCTTGAGAATCGCGGTGCCGCCGCCCCACGCGAAGTTCTTATCGTCGTCACGCAGGTTCCCCGCGATCGTCGAATCCCAGACACTGCGCATCAGCGGCCAGAAACGGCCTTCCTCCGGGAAATACCACCGGAAGCCCGTTGTGGCGCCCAGGGATTCGTCTTTCAGGGGACCAATCAACACCCGCAGCCAGTTGCTCTCGACCTGTCCGTCGGAGTCAGCGAAGATGAGCACCTCGCTTTCCGGGCGCGCTTCGCCCACCGCCACGAGAAGATTGTGAACCTTTTCGCCGGTACCGTCGGGAGGGTCACCGGCTATGACAATTCTTGTCGTCGCTCCCAGCATTGACTGCGCCACCCGGACCGCCTCATCTGAAGCGCTGCGCGTGACGATGATCAGCTCGAAATCGGGGTAGTCCTGATCAACCAACGAGCGCAGGTTTCGATGCAGCTCATGGTCAACGCCCTTGACCGGCACGATGACGGATGCCGCGGGCGTGTGACACTCGGGAGGATCACTGAGTCGCCACTCCACATACTCCAAAAAACGCCTTCCCGTGCGATTCGATAGGAGGCCGGCCAGAGCCGCGGGTACGACGAGAACCCAGAAGATGGTGGTGAGCAAGGGTCGAGTCTAGCATAGCGATCGGCACCCGAACTTCGCCCAACGGCCCGCTGACAGGCGTATGATATCCTGACGTGCATCCCCTAGATACATTATGATTTCGCTGTCTTCGCTCCCCCGCATTTGCGTGGCCTTGGGGGTGGCCGATGTGTTGCATCTGGAACGCCTCGCGGTCGCGGCCTGCGATGACGGCGAAGACTTTCTCGAACTGCGCCTCGACATGCTTCATGAGCCGGAAGCTGGGATCAAGGTGATCCGGCGGGTCGCTCGGCGCTATCCCGATGCCGTTCTGCTCGCTACCTGCCGCCGCAAGCAGAATGGCGGTGAGTTCGGTGGCTCCATCGAGCGCCAGATTGAGGTTCTCGACCAGGCTGTCAGCGCCGGGGCCGCGATGGTCGACATCGAGATTGAAACAGCGGAAACAGCGCCTTCGCTGCTTGCTATTTTCGCGGGCCGGTCGCGCCTAATCGTTTCTTATCACAATTTTGAGACGACCCCGGCGCTTTCGCGCGCCATGCGGCGGCTCCAGCGCGTTCCTGCCGACATCTACAAAATCGCCGTCTTTGCACGCAAACCGAGCGACGGCCTGCGCGTCTTGAACCTGCCTTCTGAGTACGCCGATCTGAAGATCGTCTCGCTGGCGATGGGTGAGCTTGCTGTGCCTTCCCGCATCCTCGGGGCTTCGCGCGCCTCGGCCTTTGTTTTCGCGTCTTACATGCCGCGCAACGGCGAGCCCGGTTCGGTGCCGGCGGCCAAGCCTACAGCCCCTGGGCAGATTTCGGCCGCTCAATTGCGCAATCTCTATCTGGCGCACCGCAGGCAGCGGTCGACGAAGATTTTTGGAGTTGTCGCGGATCCGGTCGGCCACTCGCTGTCTCCGGTGCTTCACAATCGGGCGTTCAAGTCCCGCCGGATCGATGCCGTTTATGTCCCGTTCCTGGTGCGGCCAAACGAGTTTTCTGATTTTTGCAAGGTAGCCGAAGCACTTCCGGTCGAGGGCTTTAGCGTTACGATCCCGCACAAACAGCGGGTGCTACGGCACCTCGACTCTGTCGATCCCCTGGCGCGCCGCATCGGGGCTGTCAATACTGTGTTCCGGCGCAAGAAGAAGCTATGCGGCACGAATACTGATGTGCTCGGCATCGTCGCCCCGCTCGAGAAAAGAATGCGATTGGCGAAAGCCTCGGTGCTGATCGTGGGTAACGGCGGGGCCGCGCGCGGTGCGATCTTCGCGCTGCAGGACAAAGGCGCCCGCGTGACGCTTACGGGCCGCGTCGCCGCGCGTGTTCGGAAACTAGCTCGTGAGTGCGGCGTCGATTCAGTTGACCGCACCCGGCTTGAAGGCAAACATTTCGATATCCTCATAAATGCCACCCCGCTCGGGATGTCGCCCAATGTGGATGACTGCTTTTTCGAGGATCACATTCCGGCCGAACTCGTTTTCGATATGGTCTACAACCCTCTTGAAACCCGCCTGCTTCAGATGGCTAAAGTGAGCGGTAAGAAAACGATCTCGGGGCTTGAGATGTTTCTGGAGCAAGCGGCCGCGCAGTTCGAGCTATGGACGGGGGAGAACGCCCCACGCGGAGTCATGAAGAACGCCGTGCTTGCCGTCCTCGCACCACCCCATGCTGCCTGACTACGATAGCTTTGTTTCCTACGCCGAAGACGCCAACATCGTCCCGGTATCGAAGGTCCTGGCCGCGGACCTCGAGACTCCTGTCTCCGCCTATCTGAAGCTGTCGAAGGGCGGGACGCACTCGTTCTTGCTCGAGAGTATCGAGGGTGGTGAGAAGATCGCCCGCTATACCTATCTCGGAAGAGATCCGTTTCTGATCGTGGAAGCGCGCGGTGAGAAGATCGTCATGCGCCGTGGCGCTGAAGAGCGTCGCCTGAAGGGGAACGTCTTCCGGGTGTTGCGCGAGACCGCCGCCGAGTTCCACCCAGCGCACGTCGAAGGCATTCCACCGTTTTCGGCCGGCGCCGTGGGCTTCGTTGGATACGATGCGATCCGGCTGATCGAACCGCGCATTCCGCCTTTCGCGAAAGACGACCTGCGCATTCCCGACGCCGTGTTCATGTTCTTCTCGACGATCCTGGCATTCGATCACGTCAAGCATCAGATTCACGTGATCGCCAATGTCCGCTGCGATGAGTGGAAGGGCAAGCTTCAGAAGGGATACGAGCAAGCCTGCCGACGCATCGCGAAGGTTGAAAAACTCCTGGCGGCCCCTCTGCGAGTTCCGCGTTCCAAGGCTCCGAAGAAACCCCTCACCGTGCGCTCGAATACGGGCAAGAAGCAGTATTGCGCTTCCGTCGAGAAGGCCAAAGAGTACATCCTGGCCGGGGACGTCTTTCAAGTCGTGCTATCGCAACGGCTCGATATGAAGCCCGAGGTTCCGCCGTTTCAGATCTACAGGGCGCTGCGCATGGTCAACCCGTCGCCCTACATGTTCTATCTGCACCTCGACGACACTGTTGTTCTCGGCAGCTCGCCCGAGATGCTGGTGAAAGTTGATGCGGACCGCGTCGAGTACCGCCCCATCGCCGGCACCCGGCCTCGCGGCAAAACGGAAGCTGAAGACCGGGCGCTGGCCGCCGACATGCTCGCGGATGAGAAGGAGTTGGCCGAGCATGTCATGTTGGTCGACCTGGGCCGCAACGACGTCGGTAAAGTCTGCGAGTACGGATCGGTCAATGTGCCGGAGTTCAAGATCATCGAGAACTACTCGCATGTAATGCACATCGTCTCCAGCGTCCTCGGCAAGCTGCGGCCCGACCGTGACGCGTTCGACACGCTCGAGGCCTGCTTCCCTGCGGGTACTGTTTCGGGTGCTCCGAAGGTCCGGGCCATGGAGATCATCGCCGAACTTGAACCGACTCGCCGAGGCGTTTACTCAGGCAGCGTGATGTACCTGGACTTTTCGGGAAACCTGAATTCCTGCATCGCGATCCGAACGATGATGGTTCGCAAGAATAAGGCCTACTTACAGGTGGGTGCGGGCATCGTGGCTGATTCGGTCCCCGAGAAGGAATGGGACGAAACGATGAGCAAGGCCGGCGCTCTGCTCAAAGCCGTTGAACTCGCGCGGACGCTCTAGCCCGGCTTACGGCGAGAAATCCCCGACGTACTGGACTTCTTCTTCTACCTCAAATCCGTAGCGCTCAGCGATCTTTGCCTTGAGCTCGCTGATCAGCGATCGTAGCTCGGCCGCCGTGCCGTCGCCTTCGTTGTAGATCAAATTGGCGTGGTAGTCGGCAATGACGATTCCGCCGCGGCGCATTCCTTTGGCTCCAACCCGGTCGAGGAAAAACGCGGACGCCACCTTTCCCTCGCGGATCGCGCGCTCGGGAACTTCTGATACCACCTCGGGCGGCAGGTCCTTTACGTGGAGGTTTTTAAAGATACTGCCGGCGCAGCGCATGCTCGGCGGGAACTTCTCGTCTCGAACAGCCGTGATGTCATCCGCGATCTTGCGAAGCTCCTTCCCGTCGGCGAGGTCGAGCGCCAGGCCGCAGCGGAAGATCATCCATCCCTTGTTCCTCTTGAACAGGCTGCCGCGGTACTCAAACTCGCAACCCGCATTGTCAACCTGCCGAACGGTTTCGCCGTCGAAGAAGCGCACCCACTCGACGCTTTCGGATATCGAATGGCCATAGGCGCCCGCGTTCCCATAGACAGCCGCGCCCACCGATCCCGGGATTCGCGCCAGCGTCTCAAGCCCCTTCAGGCTCGCCTCGACCGCCGTGTCAACAAGGGCTTCGAGCGAAGCGCCGGCATCCGATTCCAAGCGGGCCCCGGCGTGGTCTATCGAGCAAGCCGTGAAGCGCAGGATGACTCCACGAAAACCGGCGTCCGAGACAATGACGTTCGTGCCGTTACCGAGAACGTAATAGGGCGCGCGGTGCTCGCGGCATAGCCGCACGGCGGTGGCGAATGCTTCCGGTTGGTCAGTGTCCGCGAGAATGTCGGCGGGCCCGCCGATGCCGAAACGGGTGAGTCCGCTCAGGTCCACGTCCCGCTGGACCGCTAGGCCCTCGATCGCTCGAAGGCCCAGCTCCGCCTCACGCAAGTTCGGTTGCTGACTCATCGCCTCTCTTCCATCGTAGAGGAGAAGACCTCGGCTGCTATGCCCTATGCAGAGAACCTATCTTGCTGCTTGATCCACGAGGAGATCCATGCCCGCCCGCTTTCCCGGCTTTCCACCCGAAACACTGCAGTTCCTGCGCGACCTCAAAGCCAACAACAACCGAGACTGGTTTCAGCCGCGCAAGGCCGTCTACGACCAATACGTGAAGGCGCCGATGGTCGAATGCGTGCAGGCGCTCGGCGAGGAGCTCAGTGACTTTGGCGACCCACTCGTAACCGCGCCCGATAAGGCCATCTATCGCATCTACCGGGATGTGCGTTTCAGCAAGGATAAGAGCCCTTACAAAACGCACGTCGCGGCCGTGTTCAGCCCGCAGGGACGCGAGAAGCACGCCGCCGCCGGGCTTTATTTCCATTTCTCGCCAGACGAACTTTTGGTGGGCGGCGGAATTTACGCTCCGGGAAGTCAGGAGCTTCTGGCGATTCGCCGCAAGATCGAAGCCGATCACGACGAGTTGCGGACGATTCTCAAGGGACGTACCTTCCGCGCAATGTTCGGTGAGATGAGCGGCGAGCGCCTCAAGAGGACTCCGAAAGGGTTCCCGGCAGATCACCCGGCCGCGGACCTGCTGCTCTACAAACAGTTCCTGGCCGGAGCGAAACTTGACCCGAAGATTGTCGAGACGCCGAAGTTTTTCGCGCAACTCGTCAAGCACTTCCGGACCATCGAGCCGTTTATTGTCTTTCTGAATTCCGGACTCCCAAAACTGAAGCGCGAATCGTGGCCTCCGGCGCGGCGAATAAGATGAGCGAATCGTCCGGCGCCGCAGCCCGAAAAGCCGCACGCGGCATTCAACAGAGTCCGACCGCCGCCGTGATATCATCCTCAGCGCAAAGGAACGAACAACAATGAGCCATCCCCTATCCCGAAGAAACCTGATCCATCTCGCCGGAGCCGCCGCCCTGTCGCCAGCCATTGCGGCATCCGCCGCCCCCGAATGGCCGTTGAAGTTGGGTGACGGCCTTCCGAGGATCTGCATCGGCTCCGGCCGTGCGGCCGACAAAGCCGCCCTGCGTCAGTGGAAACAGGTCGGCGTCGACCATGTGCTGATGGGCGGTCCCGCTTCGCCGTGGAAGGAGTCCGAACTACGCACGATCATGGACGGCTACCGGGCAGGTGGCATCGAAGTGATCAACATGATGATCGGCGGCATCAACGACGTCATCTGGGGACGCCCCGGAGCGGACGCTCAGATTGAGAACGTCATCCAGTCGATCCGCGCCGCCGGGAAAGTCGGTCTGCCGGTGATCGAATACAATTTTTACGCTCACCGGCTCACCGAAGGCTACAAGGAAGAAATCGGGCGCGCCGGCGCCGGCTACACCGCTTACGATTACGAGCTGTCGAAGAACCTTCCTCCGAAAGACGGCGTCGGCACCCATACCCGCGCCGATCAGCTCAAGCGCGCCAAACACTTCCTCGAGGCTGTTGTGCCCGAGGCGGAGAAGGCCAACGTCCGTCTCGCGCTCCACCCGAACGACCCTCCCGTGCCCACTAGCCGCGGGTCGGAACAACTCTTCGCGAGTTTCGAGCAGTGGAAGGAATATCTCGATCTGGTCAAGAGCCCCTACAACGGGATGACCTTCGATTGCGGCGTCACGCGGGAAACCGGCGAGGATCCCGTCAAGGTCTGCCGCTACCTCGGCGAGCGCGACGTAATCAACCACGTCCACTACCGCAACGTCATCGTGCGCAAGCCCAATGTCGATTACACCGAAGTCTTCATCGATGAGGGCCAGGTCGACATGTTCGCCGTGATGAAAGAGCTCGTGCGGCAAAAATATCCGCGTGGGCTTTATCCCGAACACCCTCGCGCGCTCGACATCGACCGCGAACGCGGCATCAATAACTTTTATCCCGGCGGCGGAGCCATGGTTGGATTGATTTACAACGTGGCCTACACCAAAGCCATGCTGCAAGCGGCGTTGTCGTCGTAGGGCGGATTCCGTGGCAGGTCGGACCGCTCCCTTTGGTCGCGGCTCGGCTAGAAGATGGTTGCTGAGTGCGGAGGATGTAGGCTTTCGAATTGAAGTCAGGTCAGGGGTTGAGAATCACCTTGGTCAAGCCTGGCTCGTGGTTATAAAGCCGGTCAAACATGGTAGGACCGCCTTCCAGCGGGCTCGTGGCGCTGATCAGGTCCGCAGTCCGCATCGCACCTCGGCCCATCATTTCGAGACAGGCCGGGTAATCGTTCGACGAAGCGCAAGAGCCGCGAACCGCAATCTCGCGCGTGACGACCGATTGCAGTCCGAAACCAATTTTCGGCGCAATGTTGCCGATCAGCGTGACCGACCCGCCCTTGCGGACGCTGTCGATGGCGGTCGCCACGGTTGCTTCGGCTCCGACGGCCTCCATGGAAATATCGACGCCCGCTCCGCCCGTCATTTCGCGCACGGCTTTGACGATGTCCGTCGACTTTGGGTTCAGCGTAACGTCGGCGCCCATTTTCTTTGCTGCTGCCAGGCGATCGTCCGCCAGATCGGTTGAGATGATCGTCCCGCAACCGGCCGCGCGCAGGGCCTGAACGGTCAGCAAGCCGATCATCCCGGCGCCCACAACGAGCGCGGTATCGCCCAGTGTGATCGGCGTCAGGTTCACGGCATGTACGGCCACCGAGACAGGCTCGACCATGGCCGCCTCGTTGAACGACAGTGCATCGGGGATTCTGTAAACGATATGAGCCGGCACGTTGACATACTCAGCGAAAGCGCCGTTCCGGGTATAGTCGGCGCACGAGACGCCTAACACCATGCGGCTGTCGCAAAGATTCGGCGCCCCCGTGCGGCAGAAGCGGCAACGCCCGCAGGAGATCATCGAGTCGAACGTGACGCGCTCGCCCTCGGCGAAGCCCTCGACCTCGCCGCCTAGCTTCGCGATCACGCCCGACGCCTCATGTCCCATGATGACTGGCGGAATGCGCCGCCCCGAGCTGCCGTCATAACCGTGAACGTCGCTGCCGCAGATGCCGCACGACCGCACCCGAATCAGAACCTCTCCCGGTGCGAGGGTGGGTTCGGGTACTTCGTTGACGGCAAGCTTCTTATATTCTTCGAGGACTAACGCTTTCATGACACTCCTATATCGCGGCGGTAGGCGCGAGGCCGCCTCAGAACAGCATAGGGGATCTTAGGTGTTCGGTTTCGGGGAGCCGACCGGGATGCGAATACCTACAGAATTCGTTTGCCGAAGACCGACATCGCGAGTTCCACCGCAAGTTTGCCGGTCCGGTTGGCGGTGTCGAGGATGGGATTCACTTCGGCGACTTCGAATGACGTCATGCATCCTGCATCGGCGATCAACTCCATCGCGAGATGCGCCTCCCGATACGTAACGCCGCCAGGAACGGGCGTGCCCACGCCGGGCGCCTCGGAGGGGTCGATGAAATCCATATCCAGACTGACGTGAATGCCCGTCGCGCCACGCAGGATGATTTTGAGAGCGCGCTCGACGACCGTTCTGATGCCAAGTTCGTCGATGTCGCGCATCGTGAAGACGTGGATTCCCGAGTCGCGGACATTAGGCTTTTCCGCCGCATCGATGTCGCGGACACCGATCAGCGCCACATGCGCCGGTTCCACGATGGGCGAGCGATTGATGAGGTTCGAGAGCGGGGCCGGTCCCAGGCCCGTGATCGCCGCCAGCGCCATCCCATGGACGTTGCCGCTCGGCGTCGTTTCCGGGGTGTTCATATCGGCGTGAGCGTCGAACCACAGCAGGCCCAGCTTTTCGTTGCGTGATGCCAGCTCGCTGCTGACGCCCGCGGCGGTTCCGATGGCGATTGAGTGATCTCCCCCGATGACGAATGGGGTTTCGCCGCGGCTGAGAAAACCGCCGACCCGCTGGGCCGTGGCGCCGCAAACGTCCGCAATCTCACCCAGAAAGCGCGCCTGGCTGTCCCCTTCGGGCTGCGTTTCGGGGATCACGACCGGCAGGTCCCCGGCGTCTTCCACAGTGTGACCGAGACTTCGCAGGGACGCTTGCAAACGCGCGGCCCGCAGGGCGGACGGCCCCATATCGACTCCGCGCCGCCGTTGACCGAGGTCGAGCGGGACGCCGAGAACGCGGATGTTCCGAGGAGTCATCATTCAATGCGCCCTGCTGATCGTTGAAACAGACGAGGTTTCATTACATCAAACAGAATAAGATGGAGGGGCTGCCAGAGTTGTCCAATGCAAGATGATCCTGAAAGGAGGGAGTGTTTCCAATACAAGATGATCCTGAAG
>JAQBUE010000278.1 GCA_027624045.1 Acidobacteriota bacterium | reverse complement strand
GGGCTTGGCGATCTCCGCGAACCGAATCTCGTGGTCCGCGCACATCACCCGCAGCGCACCGTCCCGGGCGAGAGCGCCAGGAAGCCGGGGGTCTGACGCGGAATGGCCTGTGAAATCAACGTCGATTCCCGGCTGCCGAACAGCCCGCTTCGTCGGAAACCCAATATTTTGATCGGGCAAAAGCCGAGGTCAACGGATCTCGGCCTTTTGGAACCATACACTTCGTGTACTGACCCCCGGCTTCCTGGCGCTCTCCTGATAACGATGCGGCGTCGGCACGTCGAGGCCCCCCCCCAACTGAGCCGCCCGTTTCCCAAGGGAGATCGTACCCTGTGCTCTGTGCAGGAAGGCGCGCCTAGCAGGCCTTGCTTGGTTGTCCCGCACGACGATATTGCTTCTCAGCGCGGCGCGGTCCACGAACAACGGGTTATGCCTAGTAATCTGGCATCGTCCCTTAACGGCGGGGGCATGCTAAGATGCACCGCATGGATTCAACGTCGCCTTGTGGGATCTGGAGCACTTCCATAGTGGTGCCGACGCACGGGCCGCTGACGATACGAAGACAGAGAACAAGCCCGCCGGGGTAGTCTGCGAAGTCCGAACCGACTGGTGAACACCAGCGGTCTGCTCAGCACCCGTACCTCGTCGAATCGGATGCGGTGACGTTGCGGCTGCTGAGCGAGCGGGGGGGGGCTTCGCCGTCAAGGGGCAGCCACCATTCCGGACAATAGGAATCCATCAACCATCCACTGTCACGACCACCCCATGGCCAAGAAATCAACCGCACGAAAGAGCTCCCGGGTTGGGCCGGACAACAAAAACAAACATCCGGCTCCGTCGGAGGAAGACATCGTCGAGAGCCTTGCCGGCACGTCCGACAAGGTCAGCGACAAGGAGCTCGAGGCACTCTTCGGCGACGATCTCCATGAACTCAGGCGTCTGGCCGACAAGCGCAGGCGCGCTCCGAAACGCCGCGGCGCCGCCGGGAAGGTCTATCTCCTGCACGGCATCATGGGCTCGGAGTTAGGGAAGCGCCGCTTGTTCTGGGAGGACGTGATCTGGCTCGGCCTGGCGGACGTGTTGCTGGGCAATCTGAAGATGTTGCGCCTCGGCTTGGGCGCGGATCGCAACATCAAGGCCTTGGGATTCCTACCAGGCGTCTACCTGATGATGCGCCTGCAACTCGAGGGCGAGGGTCTTGCTGTCGTGCAGCATTTTTTCGACTGGCGGCAAGACCTTGAGGCCCTTGGCGCGGAGCTGAAAAAGCGGGTGGATCTCGAGAAGAACAAGGTCATGATCGTGGCCCACAGCATGGGCGGCCTCGTCACGCGGGCGGCGTTCAAGCAGGGGATGAAGAACGTGTCGAGCTTTATCATGCTGGCCACGCCGAACCACGGCTCGCTCGCCCCCGTGGAGGCGTTGCGCGGGCAGTACGGGATTGCGCGTCTGATTGCGAGAGGCGATCTCTTCAATAACGCCGAGGAACTCGCGCGGGACGTCTTTTCCACCCTGCCCGGGCTATACCAGATGATCCTCGCACGCAAGCTGCATCCCGACCTGGATTTGCTGAGTCCGGCAAACTGGCCACAGACGGGTCCACAGCCGGATCCGAAGCTGCTCTCCTTGCCCGAGCACGTTGAAGATCTCCTCGCGAAGCCCGCCGACACGCCGGCCATTCCCTGGTATCTGATAGCCGGTGTGGATCAAGAGACCAAGGTGTCCGCGACCGTGGAGAGAAACGAATTCGTCTACACGGTCACCAAAGATGGCGACGGGACGGTTCCTCTGGAGTCCGCGCTGCTGCCTGGTGTGCAGAAGACATGGTTCGCTTCTGCAGGGCATGGGCTGTTTGCGAACAACCGCGGTGTGCGCGACGCCACCGTGGACATTCTGAAAACGGGAGCCACCTCGGCGCTGCCAGCCAGCAGACCCCCATCACGCGCTCCGTGCAGCGGGTGCGCGAGAGCGAACTGCGGGCCGTAGCCGACACCCGCCATCGCACACGCGGAGCGGCGCCGATGAGCAATCCGCAACGACTGCGCGCCGTCTTCGGCGTGCCCGAGTCCTTCACGCCGCCACCGGAGGCCGCGGAGCCGGAGCTCGGGTACCTCCACCGGCTCGATCAAGTGACGATCGGTCGCAGGAAGCAGCGCCGTCTCGAGGTGGAGTTTTACAACGGGAGTATCACCGATGTGACCGCCCGCGCCTATGTGTTGGGCACTTTCACGGGCGTCACTCCCACGGGAGCGGCAGGAGCTCTCGACGAGCTGATGAATGGCGCCATCGCCGATCTGATCGGCCACAACATGTTCGGCTCTCGGAGCGGGGAGGTTTTCATCATGCCCCTGGCCCGGCGCGAAGTGCGGGCCGAGGTCGCCGTCTTCGTCGGGATGGGCCAGTATGACGAGTTCAAGCCGGCGCCCTCTCCCGCGCCAGGTGGTCGCGGCACCGAGGCCTTCATGCACCGCCAGCATGTGCCCGCGCTGGAGATCGCGGCGGAGAATGCGGTACGCATGCTGACCCGCACGAACGTGGATGACTTCGCCACTGTAATGCTGGGTGGCACCATCGCGGACGACATGGCCGCCACGGGCGAGAGCATGTTGCGCGGCTTCCTGCGCGGACTCGAGGAAGCTGATCAGGGAGAGGGTGTGCGCCGCGTTGTTATCTGCGAGACGAACCCAGACCGCTACCGTGCCATGCGGCAGCATCTCGTTTACCTCGCCACCACGCCGTTATGCGAAGGCGTCGAGTTCGTGCTCAGCGAGCTGGAGCCGCCGCCAGAAGTGCGCCGGATGCGCGCGCTCGGCCTGAGCACGTCGGTTCCCCGCACCGGCCCGCCAGAGCCTGCCTACCTGCTCGTGCGCACTGAGACGGAAATGAAAGCGAAGGATCTCCAACTCTGGAGGTTCGCGCTGCTTGGCCCATCAAACCGTGCTGCGGTTCGCGAAGGCACGTTCTCGACGACCAAGGCAAGAATCAGACGCCTGCTCTATTCAGTGGCGGGCGACAAGAGCCCCGATTTCGCGCAAGTCAGGCAACTTGGACAGAGTATTGCAAGCCAGCTCATTCCCGAAGATGTCTGTTCCGACCTCCGCGACCTGAGTCATCTGCCGCTCGTCATTTTGCACGACGCGGAGGCGTCAAAGATTCCTTGGGAGACGCTGGAATTCGACGGCCCGCGGCCGAATCAATTGCTGCGCCCCGCGCTAGACCCCGGCATGAGCAGACGCTTCCTTGCAGCGACCAGTGCGTGCTCGCGCTGGTCCACCGCCTCCAGGCACCATGACAAGGTTCGCCTGCTGCTCATCAGCAATCCAACCGAGGATCTGCCGGGTGCAGCGCGGGAGGCAGCGGCCATCGGCAAGGCGTTCTCTGCGAATTCGCGCTTTACCCTCGACCGCACGCTGCACGAGGGCGAGGCGACACGTTCGGCCATCCTGGCCAAGCTCTCCTCCGGCGGCTTCGACATCGTGCATTACTCAGGCCACGCGTTCTTTGAAGAGAACAATCGCGACGGGTGCGGCCTCATCTGTGCGGGCGACCAGGTACTCAGCGGCAAGGACATAGCCGGCATCGCGAAGCTGCCCTTCCTCATGATGCTCAACGCCTGCCAAACCGTGCGCAGCCGCGGTGCGAAGAAGCTGTCGCTCAAGCCGAGCCCGCCGCACACCATCGCCGAGACAATGCTGTGCTCCGGCATCGCAAACTTCATCGGTACCTACTGGCCGGTGAGTGACGAAGGTGCCAGCACCTTCGCAGAGACCTTCTACTCCGCGCTGATCGCGAACAAGAGCCTCGGTGACGCGATGCGAGCCGGGCGCGAGTCAATCCAGGAAAAGAACGACTGGGCCAATTACGTGTTGTTCGGCAATCCCTCTGCGAGCCTCGAATCTGAATGACCCAGACAACCCGTGCTCTTGAAGGCCGCGACGAGGTTGTGGGTAGCCAAAACCTTGTCGTCGCGTAGAATCAACAACTTGAGGCTACGAGGCGACCCGGCCCCCGACGGGGGATGATGGGCATGGTAGAACCTAGAGTTCGTGCTTAAATTCATCCTGGCTCCCGTTGTCCTTCGCCAAAACTACGTAGCCATTTAGATTCAGCAGCTTGCGATGATCTGCAGATTGGAACGCCAGGCGACCATTGGGGCATCCCGAAGGTAGTGACCCCAATCGTTTCTCGCCTTGTTCCGTCTATGCGCCGGTTCAGCTAGAACGGGAAAGCGAGCGCGACTAGCGAAATAGCTGCCAGGGCCCACGCGATGACCTCGCGAGACCAGATCGTTGATTCGAACGTGCTGGCCAGAACCATTCAGCCGCCTCAAGAATGTAGGCCCAGTGACAGGGAAGCTGTCATAGACGGCCATCCGAGCGTCACATCCGGTATGGTGGCCGTTCCGGGGAATCGGGTGGGCCAATAAAGAGATGGATTCGGTTGCCAAAAGACGAGAAAACCGTATCAGGCAAGCTGCAGAAAAGGTAAAAGGCTGCTTATTCAGGTCGGGCGGGCCTTCTTGCGCGTCTTCGGGCCGCTTCCGAGCTCGATCTCAGCTGAATTCAGACGGGTGCGCGGTCACAGATGGCCCCTCATGACAGCTTCCCTGTCACTGGGCCATCAAGGATGATCCGGCCCATCCACTTCAGGGTCGCGAGTGAGGTCTGGATGGTCTGACGCTGACGGCAAAGCTGTTCATCGATGTCGTGTTGCGCGTGGGTCGATGTCCGCGTGAGCAGCTTGTCGAACATGTCCACGGCCTGGTCGACTGTGTCGCGGTAGCTCTGCCAGAGAAAGCACACCAAGGCGGCGTGACGGCGGAGCGGCAAGATCTCACGCACGCGGTGTGCCGAGGATTTCCGCACCTGGTGGAAGAGGGCGCGCTGGTAGTTGCTGTTGAGCCACGAAAGATCCACGTTGAGGACGCCCGTGGCTTCGATCGCCGTGAGCTTCTTGAGCAACGTGAGCATTGCGTCGGCGGACGCTTTGCTCGGATGACTTCGGTACTCTGAACTGGCCCCTTTCGGCAGTTTGAATTGGCCCCCCTAAAACAGGAGACCGGTAC
>JAQBUE010000277.1 GCA_027624045.1 Acidobacteriota bacterium | reverse complement strand
GTAGGCGGGCAGCGAGGCGGTAAACATTCCGATCTGGATTGCGAAGACGCAGGGAGGGCTGGCCTGAATCATTCAGGGGGGAACTCCTCGGAGTGCGCGCTCGGTTTTACGGTGCGAAGCGCACAAAAACGGAGTAACCCATCATGATGGCCATCAGAGCGGAAGTGACCCAGAGGGCGAGGGTGATCCAGCCCTTGGGGGCGATGCTTTTGGGGAGGTGGCGGTAGCGAAGATAGATCGTCGAGAAGCCGACGATCGGAAGCATCGCGGCTTCGACCGCGCCGGCGATCTTGATCATCATCACCGGCTCCTGGAAGAACATGTAGTAAAGCGATGGGACGATGAGCAGCACGACGACGAACCATCGCTGCAAGCGCAGACGCAAGCCGTAGTTACTTTTGTCGTAGGCCTTGAGGATGCCGAGCCAGTCGGCCAGCATGCGTGAACGGGCAGCGGTTCCAGCGAAAACGGTGGAATAGAGGACGGCAGCAGCTCCGCCGAGGAAGAGATAGCGGGACCACTCGCCCAGGGTGGCCGTGTACATGTTAGAGAGCGCCTCGATCATCTGTGCCCCACGCGGCACAATGGCCATGCCGTTGAGGACGCCGGCCCCGAGCAGGTAAAACGCGATGGTGGCGAAGGTATAGATGACCATCGAATTGATGACGTCGAACCCAAGCACGCGTATCCAGCCACGGGCGCGGCGGGTCCAGGCCGGCGTGTCGTCACGGGGACCGGTGAAGCGCGCGTATCCTTTCTCCAGGCACCAGTAGGGGTAGATGCCCAGTTCGCTGGCGCCGACGCCTGTCAATCCGACGACAGAGATGGCACTAAGGAAGCCGCCTTCAGGCATACGAAACGAAAGGCCTTCGGCGACGGCGCCCCACGAGAAGTACTCGGGGTTGCCGGAGAGAACAAAGGCGGCGCCGATGGTCATAACGGTGAAGCCCGCCACCATGGCCATCGAGACCCGTTCGATCATTTCGTAGCGCCCGACGCTGAGGATGGCGACGGTACCGAGATTGATGATCCAGACCCAGGCCGTGATGGGGATGGTGGGAATCACGCTGTTGAGCACCTGACCGATGCTGCCGAGCATGGCGCCAACGGCAATGAGCGACATCGCGAGGGAAAGAAACCACGTCCACACGACCCACGACGCGCCTAGGCGGGGGCCGGGGATGCGGTCGAAGGCCTCGAGCGAAGTCTCACCGGTGCCGATCGTGTAGCGGCCGATCTCGTTCTGAACGACGATCTTGATGACGCAACTGACGATGATGAGCCAGAGCAGACTGTAGCCGTGTTCGGCGCCGAGGATGGTGGTAGCGACGAGCTCACCGGAGCCGACGATCGTGCCGGCGAGAACAATACCAGGACCGATACGGAGCGCGATGGCTGACCAGGCGCGAGGCGGTTCCTCGATGCTTTCGGGGCGGAGTTGGTAAGGATCGGCCAGCTCGCGATGCGTGGTCACGAGTCGGATTTCCGCAGTTCAAGCTTCGCGATGGATTCGCGGTGGACTTCATCGGGGCCATCGGCGAGACGGAGCGTGCGGGCGTGGGCCCACATGGCGGCGAGGGGAAAGTCGGCGGAGACACCTGCTCCACCATGAGCCTGGATCGAGCGGTCGATGACCCGCAGCGCCATGTTGGGAGCGACGACTTTGATCATGGCGATTTCGGCGCGCGCGGCTTTGCTGCCGACCGTATCCATCATGTGGGCGGCTTTGAGGGTGAGTAATCGCGACTGCTCGATCTCGATGCGCGAGTCGGCGATGTCGGCGCGGATGGTCCCTTGCTCTGCGAGCGGCTTGCCGAAGGCGACACGTTCCTTGACGCGCCGGCACATGAGTTCGAGTGCGCGCTCGGCCATGCCGATCAGGCGCATGCAGTGATGGATGCGTCCGGGGCCGAGGCGCCCTTGAGCGATTTCGAAGCCGCGGCCTTCGCCGAGCAGCAGGTTCGCGGCAGGGACGCGGACGTTCTGAAAGAGCACTTCGCCGTGGCCGTGCGGCGCTTCGTCATAGCCGTAGACGGACAGGGTGCGCTTGACGGTCACGCCGGGCGCCGACATCGGGACGAGGATCATGGACTGCTGTTTGTGGCGCGGGCCGTCGGGATCGGTCTTCCCCATGAAGATGCCGATCTTACAGCGGGGGTCGCCTGCTCCGGTCGTCCACCACTTGAGGCCGTTGAGGATGTAATCGTCGCCGTCGCGGACGATGCTCGCCTGAATGTTGGTTGCGTCGGAGGAAGCGACGCCGGGCTCGGTCATCAGAAAGCAGGAGCGCATCTCGCCGCTGAGCAGTGGCTCTAGCCATTGCTTCTTTTGCGCGGCAGTTCCGTAGAGGATCAGCGTCTCCATGTTGCCGACGTCGGGAGCGTTGCAATTGAACACATCGGGCGCGATGAGCGAGCGGCCCATGATTTCGCAGAGCGGCGCGTACTCGAGGTTGCCAAGGCCGGGTCCATAGGCGGGGTCGGAGCAGAAAAGGTTCCACAAACCCGCGGCGCGAGCCTTGACCTTCAGATCTTCTAGGACGGGGGGCGCCTGCCAACGGCCGTGCTCGTCGAGTTGGCGGTCGAAGGTTATCTCGTTGGGATAGACGTGCTCGGCCATGAAGGCTTCGAGCTTCGATTGGAGCTCCCGGACCTTGGGAGAGGGTTCGAGGTTCATGATGTGGTTGCCTATTCTACACCCTTCGGGGGGACTGCTCTCGGTTGTGATGGTCTGGAGAAAGCAAGTTTGGTATCGTAACCGTTTGGGTTTCGGGTTAAGTTTCGGGCTGAGTCTAGGGCGGGAACGCCGACCGGTTGGAATTCGAGGTTGATAGCAATGGCAAAAGTGGTCACGTTTGGCGAGATCATGTTGCGGCTCGCGCCGCCGAATTTCGAGCGGCCGATGCAGTCGGCAATGTTCGTGGCGACCTATGGCGGCGGAGAAGCCAATGTGGCGGTTTCGACGGCCAACTATGGCCTTCCCACGAGCTACGTAACCGTAGTGCCGCCGAAACATCCAGTGGCCGACGGGTGTATCGCCGAGTTGCGCCGGTTTGGCATTGACACCGGCTCGATTGTGCGAGGCGCGGGCCGGATGGGGATCTATTTTCTCGAACCCGGAGCCAACCAGCGGCCGTCGAAAGTAACCTACGACCGCGACGACACGGCGATTGCGCTCGCCAAGCCCGGCGATATCGATTGGGATCAGGCTTTCGACGGCGCGACGTGGTTTCACATCACCGGCATCACGCCTGCGATTTCGCAGAGCGCCGCCGACTTGTCGATGGAATCGGTCAAGAAGGCGCGGGAGAAGGGGCTCACGGTTTCCTGTGACTTCAACTACCGCAAGAATCTCTGGCGGTACGGCAAGACGGCGCAGGAAGTGATGACGGCATTGGTCAAGTATGTGGAGGTCGGGATCGCTAATGAAGAGGACTGCCAGAAGTCTCTCGGGATCTCGATTGACGTCGACGTCGAGTCGGGCGAGTTGGATGTCGAGCAGTACCGCACGCTATCGGACAAGGTACTGACGGCCTTCCCTGACATGAAAGCGCTCGCGATTACGCTGCGTGAGTCCGTCAGCGCCTCGCACAACGGCTGGTCGGCCGTACTGAATGACCGTGAAAACTTTTTCCACAGCCGCAAGTACGACATCACGCATATCGTCGACCGTGTGGGCGGGGGCGATTCGTTCTCGGGCGGGATGATCTACGGACTCATCACGTATCCCGACGATCACGAGACGGCACTCGAGTTCGCCGTCGCGGCGTCGTGTCTGAAGCACTCGATCCCGGGCGATTTCAATCGATTCTCCGCGGACGAAGTGATTTCGTTGATGAAGGGCGGCGGGTCAGGGCGGGTACAGAGGTAGGTTGTAGCGCCCCGCCGGGCACGGCATGCTGTGCGCCTACATTTCCCCACGGATGATTTCGCGGCCGGGGGAGGGATTTGCGTTCTAGTAGCCCCGCGCCTTATGCTTCACAACATTCAACAAGGGCTCGCCTTTTAGCCAGCGCTCTACGTTATCGCACAGTAAGCGCGCTGACTCGATGTGATAGGTAGTCGTGACGTCGGTGCAGTGGGGTGAGAGGATGATGTTCTCGAGGTCCCACAGTTCGCTGTCTTCGGGAAGCGGCTCGGTCTCGAAGACGTCGAGTCCGGCGCCGACGATCCAACGCTCTTTCAGAGCGCGAATCATGACATCTTCCTGGGTGGTCTTGCCGCGGCCGACGTTGATATAGATTGCCGTCGGCTTCATGGCGCGGAACTCGGCCTCCCCGAACATGCCCTTCGTTTCGCTGGTGGAAGGCAGAGCGTTGCAGACGAAGTCCGCCGCGGCGAGCGCATCGTGCCAGCGATCGAGCGGGATCAATTCGTCGACCCATTCGGAACCCTCGACCGTTGAAGTATCGCGCTTAACGGCGATGACCTTCATGGCGAGGGCCTTGGCCAGCCTCGCCGTCTCACGGCCCGTGCCGCCGTAACCAACGATGGCCAGGGTCTGTCCGCGCGCCTCTTGACACAAGAAACGCTCCCAGTGACGCTTTTTGCGATTCTCGTCAATGCGGCGGAAACTCTTCACGAAATACAGGATCGAGAAGATCACAAACTCAGCCAGGGCCGGTGCGTAGAGGCCCTGGCCGTTGACTAGCAGCAGGGGGTTCTCGATCAGGGCTGGTGACATGATGCGTTCGAGTCCGGCCGAGCTGATCTGCATCCATTGCAGCTTGGCGGCCTTGTCGAGCGAGTCGCGAACCCAGAACGCCCCATTCTCCCAAGCGAACGCGAAGTCGGCTTCGGGCAATAAGCCGGCGGTCTCTTCCTCGGACGCTGCGCGGCGGACATCCACTCGATCGTCGATCGCCGACAGGCGCTCGAACCAATCCTCGGGCGGCGTGCCGGCGACGAGTAATACGGGAAGGGTTCGTTCAGATGTTGGCATGGGCTGAAGATGCTCCGAGGAAACCCAGTTTAGCCGACGGGGACAAGTGATTGGGCGAGTCTGTCGGCGCAATGTGAAAAGATCCCCTACTGAGCAAAGTAGAACGATCCCCTTGGGGCGAGAGATGCT
>JAQBUE010000276.1 GCA_027624045.1 Acidobacteriota bacterium | reverse complement strand
AGCATCTCTCGCCCCAAGGGGATCGTTCTACTTTGCTCAGTAGGGGATCTTTTCACATTGCGCCGACACAAGGCTTGGCCATCCTTGACACCAACGAAGACCCCGCCTAGACTGAGAATCGAAAGGGCGGGAGTAACTCAGTTGGTAGAGTGCGACCTTGCCAAGGTCGATGTCGCGGGTTCGAGTCCCGTCTCCCGCTCCAAGATATTCATGCTCGCAAGGCCCCGAACCGGGTTGATTTGGGGCTTTCGTCAACTCGGCTCGTCGAGAGCCTAAGTGGCGGCTGGATGTGATGTCCTGCCCTCCCGAACCAGCCCTGGGTGGGCTCAAAACGTGGGGCGCGGTAGCCAAGTGGTAAGGCAGAGGTCTGCAAAACCTTTATTCGTGGGTTCGATTCCCACCCGCGCCTCCAACCATAACAGACTGAAAACAAGATCCAAGAGCCTATCAACAGGGACGCTAAGCCGTTCTGCCACCCAGGCCAAACGCACATTCACATGCACAAACATGCGTCTCGTACACACTCGCGAGCCATGATTTGGGCCACGATTGGGCCCACTTACGAGGTCTCTGAGACTCATTGAGTTAGCCCCTCCCAAGCCGTCGAGATTGAGGACTCGTAGGCCTCCATCGCCGCCTTGAGTGCGTCCGCGTCCTGATGGACGTAGCGCATGACTGTTTTCAGGTCCGCGTGACCGAGAATCCGCCGCAAGGCGTCCAGATCCTTCGTTTTCTGGTAGAACCGGGTCGCGAACGTGTGCCGCAACGAGTAGATACCGAATGAGGTCTGCGATGTCTCAAGCGCACGATTGTGGGCACCCACAAGGCCGGAATAAGTGAACGGCTCGGACGCTCGCAAACCAGGGAACGCCCACGGCCCCACTGTGGCCATGCGGCGGCCTAGGATCAGAATGGACTCGCCGGTGAGGTTCAAAGTGCGAGCCGATGATTTACTCTTCGACTTCGGCACGCGAAGTTCGCGCCGCTCAGGGTCCACGTCCTGTTTCGAAATCGTCAGTGCCTCCGAAGGGCGGAGTCCCTGGTTCACCATTAGCCGTCCGATGTCGTACAAGCTGCTGTTTCGGATCGCGGTGGCAAAGTACGCCTTCTCTTCGTCATCGCTGAGAACCTTCTCATTGCGTGATTCGCTGTCCGAAGGGATGTTGACCTGCTTGACCGGGTTGTCGCGGGCCCAACGCGACTTCAGAGCGAATTGAAAGAACTGACTCACGGCATGCAGATCGTGTCGAATCGTGACCTCCTTGATGCCGCATTCACGCCGCCAGGTCTTGTAGGCTTCCAGGTCCCCCGAGGTCACTTCATCGACCTGTTTGCGGCCGAGATAATGCGTTACGCTTGCCATGCTGACCGCGTGGCGCTTTGCCGTGTTCGGATGCTCCTGGTGCTCCATTTTCGACCAACGCAAGAACTGCTTGGCCGCCTCACTGAACCGGACCGGATGCCCCGGCAACAATGTGTTTGTCATCACCTTGGCGCGATGCTCTTCCATTGCCCGCCGGGCGGCCGGTAGATTTCGTGCGGTGGCCGCGAAATCGGTGAGCATCGTATGCCGCACCCCGCCCATCATGAAGCGGTACTCCCACCGCCCTTGCTTTTCTCGAATACCCCGTTCTCGTCTCGCCATTAGCTTGTGCCTTCTCCCATTGAAACAAGGCCTCTCGATCGTACACTACGCGGCGGCCAATCTTTCCCCAACAAGGCGGTCCCTCTCTATTCGCCCTCCAGCGTCGGAGGGTTGCGCAACTGACTCGTAAGCGCACCGCGACTTCATCCTCAAACCAAACTGTAGGCTCTTCGACTGCCCGCTGGAACGTATCAGCCGGTCTGTGCGCAGCGTTCTCAAGGGGGGGCCACCCTACGCGGTACCACCCTCCGCCACCGTCAAGCCACGACGCTAACGGGGCTGCTCTCAATCGGCCTTGCTGTGCGCTCATCTGCAATGTCTGCATAAATGAAATCCCCCTGTGCAAGACGGTCAAAACGCGATTCCCTCCTCGGTGTACGATTCCGGCCGAAAGTCACGACGCTGCTCGATCGGTTTCCACCGGAACTTGCCGCCTGGTGGATGCCCATCGGAATAGCTGGATACGTGCGTCACGAAGAAGCCATATTTGCGCGGTGCTGGTTTTTTCCCGGCACTGACGCTCGTCGCGTAACGGCGGATCATCGAGCAAATATTTTCGGCTTTAAGACCCCTCCCGGCTGAGAGAATCCGCTCGCAGATCACCCGGTCAGGACGGCCAAGTTTCACTCCGAAGCACTTGAACAATTCTTCCCAAATCAGTTCAACGGAGGCTTTGAACAACTCCTTAAGCTCAAGGTTCTCTCGAAATGCTGAGAGGACTTCCTCAGAAGGACTTGTTAAACCGTCAGAAGCACTTTGTGCTCGTACCCGTTTCGCAGAAACGGATCGAGGAGTCTCTTTCTGCTTCTTCTCTTTACCCTCCTTCTCTTTGTGGGCACTCGACTTCCTGTCTTGACCGGAAGTGTTCTTCCGCTTCGGACCGGCAGCGCTGTTCCGCTCAAGGGACCTCAGGCAAGACTCCAGAGCGGGATGCCACAGGAATACGTAGCGGTTGTTGCGCCTCAGCCCTTGTTGCACGGTCCGAATGAACCCCTCGCGCTCAAGATCGCCCAACAGATTTCTCACCTGTCGGTCCGATATACCGAGATCTTTCGCGAGCGTTGCCTGAGACGGAAAGCACTGACCATCCTTACCTGCATACCGTCCAAGCTGCCCGTATAACAGCTTCGCGGCCGGGCAAATTTCTTTCAGTGGGAGCACACCAGTCGGAACCCATACGCCTTCGAATAGGCGATACGGGTTGAACACCTCTCCGGGTTTTCTTGTCTTCGCCTTTTTGTTGCTCGGCATGCTGAGCCGGGGTCACCCCCTTTGGAGCTTCTGGCCCTGGCGTTCTTCAGAGCGTAGCCGAATGGTGAGCGCGGCTTCTACACCACATAACCGCAACGGAGTTTGGTGGCAGTAGGATTTCACCACCAAAGCAGAAGGGACTTTCGTGGTTTGAAGGAGCCTACATCAAGTAAGGAGGGGGAGGGCTCCCTAAAAAATAGGGGGCTGGACTCTTTGAAAAAGGCGGGCCTGATTCCACGAGTAGGTCGCTAAGCATCTTTAGGACGTCCTCCGTTTGAGCCTCTCGGTACTGCTCGTGGCGGTTGCACGCCCTTTCTGCGGTCTTGGCGTCAGTTCTGAGTTTTTTCGCGATCTGACCAAACGTGAGGCCGCCCTGCCGCAGTTGCCAGATCTTGCGGTTCCGGCTCCGATGAGTGGCAGGTCGATGGGATTGCCTACCGTAGAGGCTCTTCATCAGCCTTGTGAGACTACTCAACACCGCCCGAAGCTCTCTGTCGAAATCCTTTGGTCGGCTCGCGAGATCCTCCCACTTCTTGCTGTTTAGCACAGACTGTTTCAAGTAATGCCCCCCTATCACCGAAAGGCACTGGCTCCGGAAGCCTTCGAGTTGGGCGGCTACCTGCTCTGGATCAGGAGGGCCGACACTTAGAAGGAGATCTTCAAGGCTTCCCTTTTTTTCTATCGCGTGCATGAAGCCTAGAAGGACCTGCTGTTCTTTGGTGAGGTCGGTCGATTGTTCTCGCCGCCGCACTGCGCCCCGATTGAGTTGGGCGGGCTTGCTCTCTCCAGTAAGCGTCTGCGCCGGTCGTTTTCGCTTGCTCATGCTTCCTCCAGTTCATCTGTGACCGTCACTTCTCTCGAAGGCTGTTCGTCCTCGTCTTCGATCTCATCATCTTCCAGATCATGCGCTCCGAACACTTCCCGCAGTATCCTCGTGATGGCACCTTCGCCTGGTGGGCGCTTATTCGTGGTCTGGTCCGTACCCGGTCGAAGCTGGTCGCGATAACTGGCAATCTGGCGAATCAGACGGCGAAGTTCCATCGAAACGGCTCGGTCCAAGATGGCTCCCGACGAATGTTCGTGATCCAGAGCCTTCTTCACTCGCTTCTGCTGTACGTCGATAAGACTTAGAGCGAGCCGGTCCACGTCTTCGGGGCCCAAGATCTGTCCCGGCCATGGATACTCATGCGCTTGGTCGCCGTTATTACACGACATGGTAACCTCCGATTAATTTTACCCGGAATCGGAAATTTTCTCGCGCCCGGTGTTCGTGTGGGTGGGGCATTATTCCCTTCGTAGCCTTCGTTAAAGGTGTGGGGGCCTACAGCTTCGTGACACTACAGCTTCGTGCCGTCGCGCCTGTCGTTGAACTGAGCTATGCTTGCGCTCGGGATGCGAAGTCTGCTTCAATGCTACGTCTTCGTGACGCTGCTGCGATGACTGGCCAGGAGCTGTCGGAGCGCCTTCCGCGAAAGCTTCCAGTGATTGCCGACGGAATCAACGGCCCACAGCGCCCGAGGATGCTCGTCCAGGATCGATAGGTCGTGCGTGAATTCGAGAAGATACTCGCCAGGCTGCAAGGTGCGCGGCATTGGACCACGCGCATTGATCAGAAAAGCTAGGCCCTTCTTGTTCAATCCTCCTACGTGCGTCACCACAGCTGCTCGGCGCCCGCAATTGGTCACGTTGTAAACAAGATGCGTACGGTGATCCGGTGGTGTCTCACCGACGACCGTCCCCAAGTAACATATAACCTGCAACTTGCCGCGGTCTGTCAGGTCTCGTCGGATGTTCCACAAGACGGCTATCGTTGAGAGAACCGCCCCCCAAACAGCCAGAAACGTCGTCATCGTCTCTTGAGTAGTCATTTCATTCGAAACTGGGGTATCCACTTGACTCAGGTAGCCCCAAGATGTAGTATCCGCGGTTGTGGAGGATTACCCGCGCGATCTGATCGAGTTCGAAGCCCGCTTCGCCACCGAGGAAGCCTGCCGGAACTATCTGTCACGGTTGCGCTGGCCGGACGGCTTCCGGTGTCCGAGCTGCGGACATGATCGAGCTTGGCCCGTCCGCAAGGTCTTGTTGCAGTGCGCCTGCTGCGGCCGGCAGACCTCGGCGACCGCCGGCACGATCTTCCAGGACACGCGCAAACCGCTGCGGTTGTGGTTCCGGGCGATGTGGCACGTCACGGCGCAGAAAAACGGGACCAGCGCGCTCGGACTGCAACGCGTGTTGG
>JAQBUE010000275.1 GCA_027624045.1 Acidobacteriota bacterium | reverse complement strand
ATCTCTCGCCCCAAGGGGATCGTTCTACTTTGCTCAGTAGGGGATCTTTTCACATTGCGCCGACACGGGACTCCGGGGGCTTGAGACAGGGAGTCTCAAGGTGGTACAAAGACGGGGACCCTGTTGGTGGACTCTGCTTCGCCGCGGGCCGGAAAATTTCATTGAGAAAGGTAAGAATCCCGACATGTCACGATTTCGCATGAACCGCCGCTCCTGGCTCCGGGGGCTGATCGGCTCGGGCGCGCTGCTCGGGATGGATGCCCTGTTCACCACCGAGCGAACCGACGCCGCCGCCGTTGGCCCCAACGACGAGATCAAAGTCACGAAAATCGAGTCGTTCGTCCTGAAAAACTCCTGGGTATTCGTCAAGATCTCGACCGACGCCGGTATTGTCGGCTGGGGCGAGATGCTCAAGGACGACGCCAAGGCCTGCGCCGCGGGCGCGCTCGAAGTCGCCGACTATCTGGTTGGCCAGGACCCCTGTCGCGTCGTTCATCACTGGCAGGCGATTCACCGCGGCGCGTTTTACCGCGGCGGGCCAATCAAGACGGCCATCACGAGCGGCATCGATCAGGCGCTGTGGGACATCAAGGGTAAAGTCTACGGCGTGCCAGTCTACAAACTGCTTGGCGGCCCCACCCGTGACCGCGTCCGCGTCTACGGAAAGATCAACAAGGAAAACGGCGTGAACGCGCTCAAGACCGGGCCGCGCGGCGGCGACCGGCAGCCGATCAAATACATCGAAGGCCAAAAATACGTAGATGAGGTCGTCGAGAGATTCAAGGCGCTGCGAGACGAGCACGGACCGGATGTAGATATCGGTCTCGATTTTCACGGCGCCGTGCAGCCCCCGACAGCGCTCGTTCTCATGAAGGCGCTCGAACCCTACAACCCCTGGTTCTATGAAGAGGTCGTGCAGGTGCTGAACGTGGATATCATGGCCGAGCTGGCGAAGAAAACTCATATCCCAATCGCCACCGGTGAACGCATCTTCACAAAATGGGGATTCAAGGAAATTCTCGAAAAACGCGCGGCCGCGATTCTGCAACCCGACGTTTGCTATGCGGGCGGCATTACGGAGCTGAAGATCATCGCGGGCATGGCTGAAGCCTATTATTCACCGCTCGCGCCACACAATCCGCAGGGCCCCTGCTCGCTGGCGGCAAGTTTTCAGGTTGCGGCGAGTATTCCCAACTTCCTGATTCAAGAGCGCGGCGACAACGAGTATGAAGAGCTGCTTGCGAAGCCGATGCCGCCGATTCGTGACGGCCACCGGCCGCTGCTGCCCGATCCCGGACTGGGGATCACGATTGATGAGGACAAGTTGATGGCGCTGGTGGGTGAGCCTACGCCCTATCTGCCGCGTTTCGATCCTGATGACGGCTCGGTGGTGGACTGGTAGAGGGCGTCAGGCAAGCCAAAAAAACGCGGGCCGTTTTGGGAAGCGGCCCGCTCTCAAGGTGCCAAAGTCTTTGCAGGAGGAGGACGTGTGTCTGATCTAGCGCGCGCGTCCGCGTCCGCCGGAGCCTCGGCCGACTCCGCCCGAGCTTGATCCGCCGGAGGAGCGCCCAGCCGAACCGCCGCCGCTGGAGCCTGAACTACGCTGCGGGCTGGCACTGCGCGACGGGCTGGTACTGCGTTGTGGGCTGGCGCTGCGCGGTGCTGAGCTTGCCCCGCGGCTGTACGACCCGCCGGAGGGCCCCGACATGCGAGGCGCCCTGGAAACCGAAGGTGCCGAGCGGCCGATTCGGTAGTCTCCCATGGAGGGGCGGCTATTCGCCGAGCGCGGCGCAACCGAGCGTGGCGCTGAACGGGGCGCCGCCGTCGAGCGGCTGCTGCCCGCCGAACGCGCCGCTGAGCCGCCTGGACTGTAATCGGGGACGCGTGATGAAGTACGAGGCGTGAAGCGGCCTGAACTCGGCGACGGCGAACTCGGTGTTGCGAATCGAGACGAACCGCTGCTTGACCGCGAACGGCCGACGGAGCGGCTGCCGGATGTACCGCCCGATGTGCTCTCCGGTGAACTCACTTGCGGCGTACTCGGGGCTGATGTGGCGCGCGAGCTTGAGCGCGGCGTGAATGTTGGCGGACTGCTGCTCCGCGAAGCGCCGCTCCGACTCGATGTGCCTCTTGAACGGCTCGCTGCCCCGGCGTCTGAACTGCCCTGGGAATTACTCTGGGGCGAGCCGGTTGAGCGACTCGAAGAACTGCCGTTCAAGACAGGCTGGCCGAGTTCGAAAGATCGTCCTCGCGTCGGGGCGCGGCTGGGCGAACTTTCTTGTGGTATGCCGGAGCGAACCGTGGCCCCGCCGGAGCCGCGAGAGAATGTGCTCCACCGCGAACTGCCGTTCGATGTGGCCGAGCGGCCCGTCGAACCACCCGTCACAGAACCGCCTGTCGTAGCGGACGTTGACGGCGCTCCCGCCGCGCCGCCGGATCTAGCGCTGGAACTAGCGCTGGTCGCCGATTCAGCCGAAGGGAATCCCGAGGTCGCCCTGCCGCTACGCACCGTAGCGCCCCCGGCGCCGGAACTCGTGCCACCAAAGCGGCGCCAAGCGGTGCCCGAAGTTCGGCCGGCCGTGGAGCGTGTGCTCGCGGCAGCGGAGCCCGCGGAGTTTGTCGCTGAAGAACGCCCGCGATTAGTTACCGTAGAGCCTTGCACTGCTCCAGGAGTTGCCGACAAGCCGGCGCTTCCGGCGCGCGATCGTGCCGTTGCACCAGGAGCCGTCGTGGTGGGGAACCCCGCAGCTCCGCCCGCGCTTGCCGCCGACGTGCCACCGGCCCTTGAACGCACCGCCGATCCAGATGGAGGCTGCGAAACGATGGCCGTCCGTGCGCCGCTAGTGCCGCGTTCACCGCTGCCGGCGGAGTTAACGACCGCTGCGCGGCCTGTACCCGACGCCACGCCGGTGCGCCCGGCCGACGACGCCGTCGTTGCCTCGGGGTTGGCTTCCGCAAACTCACGAACCGACTGCGTCACACTCTCTCGCTGCTGCCCGAAGCTGGCGCGCTCGACGCCCTGACGAGAGCGGTTCGTGCTGAAGAACTGCCGCGAGTCCGAGCCGCCCGCGGTTCTGGCCGATGCCCGCTGCACAACGTTGCCGCGGCTTTCCGACTCGGGGATCACCGGAACCTGTCCGCGCATCACCGACGCGCGGCGTAGTTCATTCGACGTGAGCGATCTCTGTTCACCCATGCGGCCCCGAGCAAATCGCTCCGAATCAATCACCGTGGTGCCGTTGTTGACGCGAGCGTTGCGATAGTCGTTATAGATATTGACGTTGTTATTCACAACGACCGAGTTGTGGCGGCCTCCGCGGCCCCTGTCCCCACGGCCACCGTAACCGCCTCCGCCTCCGCCGTGGCCCCTGCGGTACCAAGGGTGGTAGCGTTCGCCCGGCGCCAGGGGCACCCAGCCGACATTTCCGTAGGGATAGTGGTGGCCTCCGCCGCCAAATCCGAAGCCCACATTGAAGCCGCTATAGCTGTTGTATCCGAAGAACGCGACCAGCGCCGGACGCCAGTAGTGCCGCGCGTAGTGCGGGCCGGGATACCATCCCCACCCGTAGCTGGCGTGATTGAACCAGCGGCCGTAGTGGTAAGGAGCCCAGCCCCAGGAATCGGAGCTCACCCAGGTCCAGCCGTAGTAGTCGATGTAGCGCCAGTTTCCGTGCCGGTAGGGCGCCCAGCCGTAGTCCACCCGCGGGAACCAGCAGTTGCCGTATCCGGTCACGTAGCTCCAGCGGCCGCTGTCATCGAGATCCTCGGCGCCGTAGATGCTTGTGCTGACGTTGCGGTAGCTTTTTGACTTGTTGAGCTGCTTGTCGCGGCGCTCGTTGAACTCATCCCATTCGTCGTTGGGCAGGCTTTTGGCGATCTGGAATTCGGGTTCCTCAGCCGTCCCTCCGCGCACGATCATGCGCTGACCTTTTTTCAGGGTCTCGACGCCCACCGTCGATGCCACCTGAGCCTCGCCCTTGCGGACCGTGACCCACACTTCGTCCTCGCCGTGGACCTGGACGTGGTAGCGGCCGTTCTTGCCAGGGCGGACGGCAACGAGCGGTGTTTCGATATCAACGTCAGCTTCCCCGCCGCGCAACTCGCTGTACGTCACCATGCCGCGCGCAACCTGCACGCGAAACTGGCGGTTGGCGAGGCTGGCGATATTCACTTCACTGTCAGGGCCGAGCCGGACCAGATTCGAATAATCAAGCTGAACCTCGGCGCGCGAACCCGGGCCAGTGCTGATTGAGTCTCCTTCGACCAGCGGCGAATTCACGGTGGCCTGCACCCAGTCGCCCTCATCGCCATGACGCATCGAGACATCGCCATTCGTCAGACTGACGCGGGCGACACCCAGACCAGGACCATCCTCGGTCTCCTCATCCTGGCCCCAACCGGGAAAAGGCAGGGCCAGCAGCAAAACTGCGATTCCTAACATCACCCGGTTTCTGAGTTTCATGACCATTACCTCCACACATATCTTGGCAAGCCGGGTGCCAAACCGCAAGTTATTGATGTAACGGCACTTACAAACATGGCCTCGATGCAGCCAAGCGGTTCAGAACCACCGGCTTGGCCGAAAACAACCGGCTCACGGCGTTATTGGTATTTTCTGTGGAGTCGATGTCTCCTTTTGGCGGGATTTTGCGCAGTACTAGTTAGAGGGTCGGTTTCAACCCCACACCGAGAGGATAGATCGATGACAGAACCAGCCGTGCTAACCATTCGTTCGATGATTGCGCTCTCAATGCCCCTGTTGATGGGCTTTCCGGCCATGGACAGAAGCGGCCACAGGAACAGTTGGACGCGACAGGCCGGTTGTTCCGCGAGCCGGGTCAGCTGCATCGTGAGTCACGGTCAGTCGCATGCGGTCGGCGCCTCCGAAGCCGGTTCACGCATTGAGTGGCCGAAGGCCCGGGTTTAAGGTGTCGTTCGTAAGGCTGCGCTGACTAACCCGACCAGCCTCGCAAAACCACTTACAACCGCAGCCCCGCCGCACCCTTCGGCAAACCCGACTCACCGCGCGACTCCTCCGCGGAAAACGCGAAGGAGAGCCAACATGTTCTGGTAAATGCTCGCGCGTCGAGGCGACGTACGGGTCCCACATGTCCATCGCGACGGCTTCGACCGC
>JAQBUE010000274.1 GCA_027624045.1 Acidobacteriota bacterium | reverse complement strand
CCATAGAACAAGTTTATCGACTCTTGTTTCAATGTGGGACTTCCACCACAGGCTGTTAGAGTACCCTGATCGTTCCGGGATGGCAAAAACGGACATCCCAGGTAGAGGCGCTCCCTGACTGCCGGCGGCATGAGCCAACCTCTTATACCCGCGGACTCGGCATCGCCGCTGGTTGTCGTTCCGAACCTGCGCCATACCTGTTACATAACACCGAAAGATTGATAAGGGGACTTCAGGGATTTGTCCGAACGTAATATAGCGCAGCACTTCGACAAGATATCCGATACTGTCGGCCTTCTCGACATGCTCATATCTTCCGACCAGGGACACGTTCGGGACCTTTTTCTTGATGCAGTGAAGCAGACAAACTTCTTCGTGTACGAAATCGATCACAAGATTGAAATGCTCAGGCAAGTTGACGTTTGGAATGACCTACGGGATTTGGTTGAGTGCTTGAAAAAGACAAGCGCCCGGGGCCTTGAAATCGATACCCTGGAGTTCTTGCGTTACTTTTCGCGGCAACTATCCATGTACCGCGCCGAGCATCAAATCATTCATGGCCAGCCGGTTGATCCCAAAGCGCGCGACTACGTCACCAGGTTTTTTGACGACAATGTCGACTATGTCGATACGGGCTACTACTACTCGCTTGCCTACGAGAATAGGCTAATATCAGCGGACGCAGTGCGGCACGGCCACAACGCGTCCAAGGCGCTGGACATCGTGGACGCTGTGGAAGACTACGAGGAAGACGTAGTGTCGAATACCTATCCTCCCTTCGTATTGTATTTGGTCCATGCCCGTGCCGGGGTAGGCGGCGAGGGCGCAAGTCGGCCGTCGTTGTCCGTCATACTCGATCACGGGAATTCGTCGATCGATCGCTATAGGGCGGCTCTGAGAAACGATGTCCGCCTGCCAAAGGCCGAGTCCGATATCTTTGAGTAGGCCTTGGGTCGCTGTGAGCACGAGATCCAAACGACGAGCGAAGCCCTGCGCCCGCTAGCTTAGGATGGTTTTGTGAAACTCGTAAACGCCCACACCACGCTTCCCACACAGCGACTCTACATTGATGGCGAATACGTTGACGCTACCTCCGGGGAGACGTTCCAGACAATTAACCCGGCGACGAACCGGGTCATCTGTGACGTTCAGCAGGCGGGTGATGAAGACGTTGATCGGGCTGTGATCACGGCGCGCAAAGGGTTCCTCCATTGGTCCCGCACCCCTCCCGTCGAGCGAAGCCGGACGTTGATGCGCGTGGCTTCCATCTTGCGCGAACGGAACCTTGAGTTCGCCTACCTCGAAACACTCGACACAGACAGACCTCTCTCAGAGACAACGACCGACGATGTCATCTACGCCTCCAGGATTTTGGAGTATTACGCGGGGGTTGCTCAAACGTTGCGGGGAGATCACTATGATCTCGCGCCCGACAACTTTGCGATCGTGCGGCGCGAGCCGCTCGGCGTGTGCGCGGGCATCGGTGCATGGAACTATTCGTTGGGCATCGCGGTAATGAAAGCGGCTCCGGCTCTGGTTTGCGGAAACTCGATGATTTTCAAGCCCGCGGAACTGAGTCCTCTCACAGCACTGAAGCTTGCCGAAGTGTTTACTGAAGCAGGTCTGCCGCCTGGTGTTTTCAATGTCGTCCAGGGAGATGGACGCACGGGACAATTGCTGTCGCGTCATCCCGGCATCTCCAAGATTTCCTTCACGGGAGAAGGCGGCACTGGCAGGAAGGTGATGGTTGACGCCGCCCCAACGCTCAAGCATGTCACGTTGGAGTTGGGGGGCAAGTCCCCGCTGATCGTATTCGCGGATGCCGACTTCGACAGCGCGATGAACGCGGCCCTCGTTGGTAATTTCTTCTCGGCCGGTGAGCTGTGCTGTACGGGAACGAGAGTTTTCGTCGAGCGGCCGATCTACGACCGGTTCGTTGCCGGACTCGGACCTCGCGTCACGGCCATGAGGGTCGGCGATCCGTTCGACATGGAGACCCAAGTTGGGCCTCTTATCAGCAAGGCGCACATGGAGAAAGTGCTTGGATATATCGAGATGGCGTCGGCAAGCGCCGCTACCCACGTCGTGGGAGGCCGGCGCCCGGACAGCCCGGAGCTTCAGGATGGCAACTACGTAACGCCGGCTATCTTCTGCGACTGTGCCGATGATATGCAGTTCGTGCGGGACGAGATCTTTGGGCCCGTGATGTCGGTGATGGTCTTCGATGAGGAAAATGAAGTGCTTCGCCGGGCGAATGATACGGTCTACGGACTCGCAGGGGGTGTCTTCACTTCTGACTTTGCCCGCGCCCATCGGGTCGCAATCGCACTCGAAGCTGGAACCGTCTGGATCAACGGATATGGCAGCGGCCCGCCCTCGCTTCCGTTCGGCGGTGTCAAGCAGTCCGGGCTGGGCCGCGAGAACGGACTGGCGACGCTTGATGCGTATACGCAGACCAAGACGATCAACGCCAGCATGAGCGCGATGGAGCGCTACTACTGACAGCATTGAGTAGCGGGCGGACAACGAGCCGGATATTGAGGAAACATCAATGAAAGCTGCTGTGCTGCGATTCGTGGGTGAGCCGCTGGCCATCGAAGAAGTCCGGATTGACGATCCTCTCCCACGCGAAGTTCTGATCCGCACCGCGGCGGTTGAAGTTTGCCGTAGCGATCTTCACGTTGTCGAGGGCCTGTCCGCTGTGCCTCTCCCGACGATCCTAGGACACGAAGCCGCCGGCGTGGTCGAAAAGGTGGGCTCGCAAGTTCGTTACGTGGAACCCGGCGACCACGTTGTCACATGTCTGTCGGTCTTCTGTGGCCACTGTGAGTTCTGCACGGCCGGGCAGCCCTACAACTGCGAGAGCCCGGAAACCGACCGCGGCGACCACGAGGCTCCTAGGCTCAGCCAGGGTGATGAGGTTGTCCATCAGTTCTATCACCTGTCGTCATTCGCCGAGCGGATGCTGGTCCACGAAAACGCGGTGGTGAAGATCTGCCCGGATATGCCTCTCGATCGGGCGGCTCTTATCGGCTGCGGAGTCCTAACCGGATTCGGGGCAGTGACTCACACCGCCGGCATTGAGGTCGGGAGCACTGTCGCGGTGATCGGTTGCGGCGGTGTCGGTCTCTCGGCCATCAATAGCGCCGCGATCGCCGGCGCGGGCCGCATCATCGCCGTCGACGTGACGTCCGCAAAGCTCGCGTTGGCGCGACAGTTCGGTGCTACCGACGGAATTGATGCCACGGCCGTTGACCCGGTGGGGGCTGTCAAGGACATGACAGGCGGCGGGGTGGCGTACTCGTTCGAAGCCCTGGGACGCAAGGAAACCGCGGAGCAGGCCTTTCGTATGCTGCGCACCGGAGGGGTGGCTACGATTATCGGTATGCTGCCGGACGGCGAGATGATCGAGATCCACGGAGCCGATCTGCTGTATGACCAAACGTTGCAGGGCTCGAATATGGGCTCCAATCGATTTCGAGTCGACATACCACGCCTGATCGACTTCTATCTGGACGGCAAGCTCCGATTGGACGACATGATTTCACAGCGGATTCATCTGAAGGACATCAATGAAGCCTTCGGTGCGATGAAGCAGGGCGAGATTGCGCGAAGCGTGATTTTATTCGACTGAGTTATTATGGACTGATCGGATTTGACTGGCCTTGCCCGGAAGTTGAGGTGGGCACACACGGAGCGCCTGGATCTTTCTCTTGAGCGATGCGGTGACAAGGCTTGCGTTCCCTTCATGAGCAGTATCTCCAGTGTGTGGAACCTGTATCGGGGCCCGCGGCGCGACAGGGCTGACCTAGTTCGCTTTCGCGACCGCAAACTGCGGCAGCTTGTTCTCTTCGCCTACGAGCGGGTCTCGTTCTACCGCGACCGGTTTGATGCCGCGGGGGTTCGCCCGGAACACATCCGCCGGGCCGAGGACCTCGGCGCGTTGCCTCTGTTGTCCAAGGCCGAGTTGAGGAACGCCCCCGTGGAAGATCTTCTTGCGCGCGGCAGCGACCGTGCAAAACTGGTCTCCCACAAGACCAGTGGATCTACCGGTGAGCCCTTCACGATTTACCGTACACGCACGGAAGAAGACCTGCTGAAACTGTTTCGGCTGCGCGCGGCCCGGCAGTACGGTTTTCGATTGTTTGATCGGCGCGCGGATCTCACCGCGCCCATAGGCGCTGGGCCCGTAGATCCCCTGCAACGAGCCGCGCGAGCGTTGCGTCTGCTGCCGGTTGAGCCCCTCGACTCGACTCGGGATGTAGCCGAACTGCTGTTGGAAGTGGAGCGCATCAGGCCGGACGTGCTCACTGGCTATCCAGGGGTCCTTTCACAAATTTCACGGCTGTTACCGTACTTCGCCGAACTTCGGATACGACCCCGGTTCGTCGTGGCCGGCGGAGAGCCCATGACCGACCTGATGCGCCGGCAGATCGAGCGCGGCTTCGGGGCGCCTGTCTACGACATGTATGGGTCCAACGAATTCAATCTGCTGGCGTGGCAGTGTCCGGCGAAGGGGCACATGCATATTTGCGAGGATAGCGTCGTTCTGGAAATCTTGCGCGACGGCATTGCAGTCAAGGAAGGCGAACAGGGGGAGGTTGTTGTCACGGGACTGTTCTCGAAGACGATGCCTTTCATCCGCTTCCGCACCGGCGACCTGGCAATCAAGGGCGCGGAGGTCTGCGGCTGCGGCCAGCCATTCTCGACGTTGGATGCGATCCAAGGCCGAACCGCGGATTATCTAAGACTGCCGGACGGGCGGCTGGTACATCCTTTCGTGATGACAGCGCCACTATTTGAGGAAGGCGATGGCTGGATTGATCAGCATCAGGTTGCGCAAACCGCTCTGGACCGTATTGTGCTGCGGCTCAAGGTGCGCCGTCCCGCCACACCCGACGAGATTGGCCGCCTCATCGCGGCGGGAGAGAGCGTGTGCCGGCCAGCGCGGTTCGAAATCGAGTTCGTGGATCACTTTGCACCACATCCCAGCGGCAAGTTTCGGTCGTACCTGGGGCTGCATGATATGACACGACAGGAAGCCGCGCACAGCTCTCGCCGGGAGAACGCCAACACAACAGCCCCCCCCCCAGACACGGCCCGGCGAACCGCCGGTCAGGACTGATGAAATCGGATCGGGATAGGGGGAAGCCTCACGACTCCGCCCCTCCCACACCACCGGACATGCGGGTCCGCATCC
>JAQBUE010000273.1 GCA_027624045.1 Acidobacteriota bacterium | reverse complement strand
CCCCCGCCGCTAGTAGCAGTGCTAGAAACGGGTGCACCGCAAACCGTTAGTGATGAGTGTGATTGCGGCCGTTCAATGGTGTAGCCGCATAGGGAAACACTCTGTTGTAGGTGATGTCATTGGCTGCGACCCTGTCGATGCCGACATCCAGGTCGATCCCTGAGATATCGGCCCCTCCGAATGCCAGGATGGCGAGCACCGCGATGTCTACGACGTCGTCACCGAAGCGGCGGCCGTTCGGAAAGCCACCGGGGGCTACGTCGGGACCGAGAAAGCTGCCAATCGCGCTTGGCACAGTATCGCCGCCAAACACGCTCAGGCGGTGGAATTTGGGGTCGTCGGGATCACCGGCCAGCGGCACAGGCCCCGTCGAAAGATCAACGTTGATCAGATCGGGAATGAAGATCCCTGAGAGGTCAGGGTTCACGCCCAGCAAGCCGGCGAGTTGGATGGACTGCGCGTACTTGGCAAACAGGTCTTTGTCCCGAGCCGGGCTGGTGCGGTTGTAGAGGTCCTTGTCCTCGATCGCGACGAGCGCTTCGCAGAACAGCGGATTGCCTTGGCGGCCGACCTGGACAAAGTTGTTCGAGCGGGTGGGCCCGTTATTTCCGAAGGTGCTCAGTACAGTGACGCGCGGCCGGCTTGTCGTCGCGTACACGCCGACGACTTGCTGATCGCCGCCGATCTCCGAGAGCGGAATATTCAACACAATTGTGTGAACGTTATATCCCCCCTGACTGTCAAACGGTTTGTTCGGGCCGCCGAAGGAAAGGTCAAGATCGAAGATGGACTGAATGTCGGCGTAGAACCCGTCGTCCCGCTGACCCGCGAACACGATGTGCCCGTCGGTCAACTCATAAATCGTTTGCGCGGTGTAGGCGTCGAGCATGACGGCTGAATTGACGCCGGGTTTCGCCGGATTGTCACCGTTGTCGCTCTGGTTGTAGAAAGGAGTGACGAGACCTTGGTTATTGGGCGGCACGGTGAGGGACTGGTCGGCAATCACGCTCTTGAGTAGGTTCCCGCGAAACCCCCTTAATTGCGTGACCGTGTAGGTCTGGGTGAGGTTCTGGCAGTCGTCGCCTACGCTGGCGACCGGACATTTGTAAGACTGCAGAATCGTTTTGCTGTCCTTGTATGTGGTCTTGAAGCGGAACTGATAGCTGATGGTTCTGCGTCCCTCAGGGCGGTCGTCGCCAAGGGCGAGATGGATCTCATATAGCACATGGTCATCAAAGTTGTACTTATTCGGGCCGATGCCGGGCTCCTCGAACGGGTACACCGCCAGCGCCGTCGTTAGGTAATCGACGCCGCCCCGCTGACTGCGAAAGGCATAGACGTCGGTGGTATTGGCGGCGTCGTCGAGAGTAATCAACGGCGCATCCATGTGACTGGAAGCCCGCAACGGACTTCCGGCCATGCTAAGTAAGACAAGTACGAGTCCTAGTGGCGGTATTTTCGATGCACGCATAGTGTTCTCCTGTGTGGTGAGGGTTGAAGGTTAGGTTCGTGTGGTTTCTCGCCGCGGCGGGTCTGCCTACGGTGAAGGTGGTGACGCCTGGAGCGAGGCGCTCAAGGCGACAAGGTATTTTTGTTCCGAGGGAAGCAGTGTTTGCCGGCTCTTTTCTGCCAGGCGAAGCCAACCGCTCGCGTCGTCTTTCATGCCGCGTTCGGCCGCGATCGCACCCGCGTGCAGAAATAGGCGGGCATCCTCGGTGTGCTCGCGCAGGGCTCGTTGCATGACGTCGGTGGCTAGGTCTGATTGCCCGTTTTGGTGCAACGCCCAGGCGAGGGCATCGTGAGTGAATACGTCCGCGCGGTTCTTCATCTCGCGGCGGGCGAGTTCGACGGAGCGGCCGTCGCCGAGTCCTCGCGTGGCTAGGTACAGGGACAGGGTGCGGGGGTCGTCGGAAGGCCCATCGCGTTCAAGCTGCCGCTCCCGTTGGGCGGCTTCTTCGGTACGGCCCAAGTCCCGCAGCACGTCGGCCAGGGCCCATAGCGATTCGGTCGCCGGGCTGAGCGATACGGCACGTTCGAGAGTTTCCGCAGCTGCCTTCGTTTCGCCGCGCGCCAGCAGCACCCGGCCCTTCGCGACGAACGCGGCGGGAAAATCAGGCTGGAGACTCAGCGCCATGGTTGCCGCATCCAAGCCCCGATCGAACTCACCTGCTTGCAGCCTGTAGTTGGCAAGCCGGGTATAGACCCAAGCCGCCGCGCCCGGATCACGGGGCGAAGCGGCCCCGGCGGCCATTTCCATCGCTTCGATTGCGCCTTCGAGATCCCCCTTGAGCCAGCGCAGATGAGAGGCTCGGCTGTAAGAATGCAGGCTTGGCTTGAGATCCATCATGCTTTGGTAGGCATCCGCCGCTTCATCCAAGCGGCCCAGTTCCATCAAGCTGTCGCCGAGCAGGCCGTAGTCGAACGGCGCTTCGCGCCGCGCAATGAGCTGGCGCGCGACGGCCTCGGCCTCGTGGAACTGGTGAAGGTTGTGCAGCACGTGGCCTTTGAGCAGCAGGGCCGCCGCACTGCCTGGGGTTTTCGTCTCAATGCAGTCGGCTGCCTCACCGGCTAGCCTCCAGAAACCGGGGTCGCTCGTCGAGCGTGCCTTGGCCACATAGAGCCATCCGAGATGCTCGATCAGGTGTGCCGGTTTTTCGGACCGCGCTACGCGCTCTTGCGTGACCCGAATGCGCTTATCCATCTCCGTGTCCCCGGAGCCGTACGATGTCACCGCAATTTCACACGAAGAGGGCGCGGCGGTGACCTTAAGCGCGGAATCAGCTCCCGGATCGCTCGCGCAGCCGATGGCGAACGCCAGGAGCGCGAGCATGGTGAGCGTGGGTGGAGTCGCCTTCGGTGATCCGCCGACTGTGTATCTCTTTGCAAAGTTCATAGGATCGCTCTCGTTTTCCCTGCCGCCATGGGTTTCTGCGAAAACCTGTCGCGATCGAATTGGACTGACTACCGATCGCGAGATGATTTGTGTCTTCGGACTCTAGGAAGGACTACGAAGCAAATTCAGAATCGGATGTGCTGGGAGCCCGGGAACATGTGTTACGTGGCCGAAGCGCGACTATTGCAAACCGCGGAGGCCGAGCCGGAGCAGGCCTTGTGAGCCGCGAGGCACCCGGTCGGTGATATGAAGTACTGCGACGGGAGCTTGATTAGCCCAATGGGCCGACCCAAATGGGTTGTGTTGTGGGTTGGGGACTGCCGCTTTCCGGCTCGTCGGTGATTGCGAGGGCTGACGCATCGCCCGGCGCCAAACCTAGCGGCCGGATCATCAAGACTCGTCCGTCAGGCTCCGGCCTGAAAACGCCTGCATCCTGGGGGGGGCCCGCTTTCGGGATTACCCACAGTTGATAGGCGCGGTTTGGCGAAAGCGTAGGCATGTTTTGACCTGCCAGCACGAGACCTTGCTGTTCGTTCCAGTAGGCGTGCAGTTCCGGCGAATCGGCGGCGCCGAGTGAAACTGAGATCGTCCCCGGCGCCGAGACGATCTCGAGGACCTGCCTGTAGGTGTCCGTCTCCGCACGCAGCGCCTCATGTTGCTGATCGAGATCAGCCATCCTTTGCTGAACCTCGTTGAACTGATTCTGCAGTGTAAGCATGCGCCAACTTGCCAGCGAGGCGACCAGCAGCATGGCCGCCGCTAGCCCCCAGGCTAGAGCGGGGAACGAGCGCCTAGGGGGCCGCGAGGGGGCGATCGCCTGCATCAAGTCCCGCCGCGCGTGGGCCGGCGGCTCGATCTCGGGCGCCAGCAACCCTACCTGCGCAACTCGTGCTTCGGCCTTGACGAGTTCCGCTCGCGCCACCCCGCCGCCTTCAGCGAGGTGTTTCTGGAACGCTTCGAGCTCCTCACCCTCGAGCACGCCGAGGACAAACAAGTCGTACGTTTCGGGGAGGAATTGCTGCTGACTCATGTCTCCTCCCCCATTTCTTCGCGTAACTGAAGTACGGCGCTCCGTATCCAGGTCTTTACGGTTCCCAACGGCTCGCCGAGCCGGCTTGCGATCTCGCTGTGACTCAGGCCCTTGTAGTACGCAAGGTCGAGCGCCTGCCGCTGCGCGTCGGAGAGTCGGGCCATGCGCTGACGCACCTCGGCGGCCAAGCGACGCTGATCCACCCACTCGTCGATCCGCGCGTTCTTGGCCTCCTCGGGAGGTAGTTCCATGCCGTACTCCTGCCGCCGCTGCCGTTCGCCTTTGCTGCGCAGACGATCAACCGCGATGTTCCGCGCTAGAGTCAACAGCCAGGGAGTCAGCGGGCCGTGCGTTGCCTGATAGCTGGACGCATTGTTCCACAAGCGCAGGAACACATCCTGAAGCAGTTCGTCCGCCGAGGCCGGCTGCTCGGTCATGCGCAGAAGGACCGAGTAGACCGTCCGAGAATGGCGCTCATACAGCTGTTCCAGGGCTTGCGCGTCACGTTGCACAACCCTCTCCATCAGCGCTTCGTCGGTTAAACGGTCGCCGAGGGTGCCCTCCAGCAAGGTTGCGAGCAACACAGGCCCCTACTATAGCCGATGAATCCGGTCTCGCACACCGCGGAAATTAACCGCGGCGTTTACCTAGTTACTGATACGACGTTTCGACCCTTTCGGATGCTCTGGACGAAGCCGCTTGCCGTACGACCTGATCGCGGTCGCCGCCGGCCTACATCACCAAACGAACGCAGTGTCACGCCCGCCCCATTTCTTCGGGGCGCGTGAACAGCAGCGGCAGGCACTCGTGCTCGTCCTTGCCTTCCCGTCCGGCACGGCTCTCCCGACCGCGCAACCCACAGCCCACCCTCAAGACCCCTACCGCAAGCAGAACCCCGGTCGCGCCACAACCACACCGAAATTCTGTTTAGATTCGGCACTTAGCCCCACGCACCCCGGCCAACAGAGCTCCTCCGGAGGAGTCGGTGACGGAGGAGTCGGTGACGGAGAAGTCGGTGACAGGAGAAGTCGGTGACAGGCTACTACTATTGGGGCTCTGTCCCCGAACCGCCCAATTCACCTGGCTCAAAAGTAGTAGCCTGTCACCGACTTTTCGTCCAAAAGTAGTAGCCTGTCACCGACTTTTAACCGACTTTTCCTTCTATTTATACAGAAATGACTGAATTGTGGCTCTGGAAGTTGTGAATTTATTGGGCAATCGGCCAAATCAGGCCACCTAAGTCCTGTGTTATCAATATGCGACTTCGGCCAAAGTCAATTTATTC
>JAQBUE010000272.1 GCA_027624045.1 Acidobacteriota bacterium | reverse complement strand
CATTCCCACAGCCACGAATCCGAGACTCTCTTGACGAACAAGGGGACATTTCTACTGGGCTAACAAGGGGGACATTTCTATTGGGCCTTGACATCCACTTGGAGTTTTGTCGCGGGTCGAACTTGATTGCATTACAATGAAGTGCAATGCCAAAAACCGAAATCTACAGTTGGCGGCTTTCCCTGGAAACGAAGACGGCTCTAGAGCGAGAGGCACGCCGCGAACGTGTCTCGTTCGCGACACTGCTAGAGCGAATCACCCAAGAATGGTTGACCGAGCAACGGGCTGCAAACGGCTCTGACGCTCCAGAACAAGCGCGTCTTCATCGCGCGGCCGCGGCAGCGTTCGGGACGATTCGTGGAGGCAACCCGAGGCGGGCCGAGACTGCTAAGCAAACAATCCGAGAGAAGCTGAAGCGCCGCTATGATCGCTCACGGGCTGATTGACAGCGGCGCGATTCTGGCTTTGCTCGACGGCGATGACCGTTGGCACGAGCCCTGCGTGGCGGCTTTCGGAAACCTCCACCTACCTCTCATCACGTCTGAGGCGGTCCTGACCGAGCTATTCCATCTCATAGGCCCACGCGAGGCTGACCGAGCGTGGCGCTTCCTGTCTTCGGGAGCAGTCCGACTCTCTACGATCACTGATGATGAACTCCCGGCTTTGAGAACCCTCATGACCCGCTATCGCGATCGGCCGATGGACTTCGCCGATGCTTCTCTTGTGCACTTAGCGCAACGAGAATCCCTCTCAACCATCTTCACGATCGATCACAACGACTTTGAAACCTACCGCATGAGCGGCCGGCGCCGATTCACGATCACACCCCGGCGTGAAGAGTCACGGCTGCGCTGAATACCACAACAGAGAAACGCGGCTTTTCTTGGCGGCCCTCGTGGCAGCTATAACTAGAACGGTACATCGTCTTCGGAAATCTTGAGGGCTTCAAGCTCGACCAGGCCAAAAGTATTGGGAGCAGGCCGACTGAACGGTTGGACAAGACCGAGCCGAGAAAACTACCGGAAATCCTTAGCGCACCGGAACCCGATATTAGGGCTTCGCTCGCGAGGCCGGGCGTAGCTTCGGTACGAACACGTCAAGTACTTCGCCGCATCCGCCCAAGAGCCCCCGCGCAACAACCGGTACATCCCTTCATCCGGCCCGCGTGGATTCTTGGCCGGCGCGCCTTCGTAGTACAAACGCTCATACCGGTCAAAGCACCACTCCCAAACATTGCCCGCCATGTCACACAACCCGAAGCCGTTCTTCGGGAACTGGCACACCGCCCGCGGGCCGTCGAGCACGTTGAAATGCGCCTGCACGCCCTTCTTAGGCTCCTCATCACCCCAGGGGAACTTCGCGCCTTCCGCCAGGCCGCGCGCCGCCCGCTCCCACTCGGCCTCCGTCGGCAGCCGCTTGCCGAGCGACTCGCAGTACGCCGTCGCCTCGTCCCAATTCACATTCACAACCGGGTGATCTTCCTCGCCCGCGGCGACTTTGCCGTCGATCCAGTGAAAAGGCGGCCGCCGGCCCGTCGCTTCAAGGAACGTCACGTACGCCGCGTTCGTCACCTCGTGCTCATCGAGGTAAAACGGATCGATCTCGATCATGCGGGTCGGCCGCTCGTCTTTGAGCAGCGTCGGACGCCACTTCAGATCGTCGTCAAAAAGGGGGTGGGTACGTCCGCGCAAGAACTCGCCGCCGGGAACAAATACCATCCCCGGTTCCGCGCTCCAAGCTGGAAAAGCGAGGAGGAGAACAAGAAGGAATATCGGCTGGCGGCTTACGTTCCGGCTAGCCGTAAATTTCCGAGATCTCATCCGTCGGGATATACCCGTTCGCACCCAGCGCATCGACGTAAGCATAGGGACGCCCGGAAGGAGTATTGCGGATCTGCTTACTCCAGTCAATACCCAGCGCGGAGTACATCGTCGAGAGCACGTTCTCGTTGCGCGGCTGTTCCTTGTGATCCCAACCCGTATCCACGCAAGTCGCACCGTCCGCATCCGAAGCGCCGTAACGCACCCCGCCCTTGACCCCCGCGCCCGCGAACAACGCCGGATACACCGGGTTATGGTGATCTCGGCCCGCCATGTTATTGAGCGCCCCCGGCGTCCGCCCGAACTCGCTCATGCACACAACAAGAGTCTCGTCGAGCACGGTTTTTTCAGGGTTCGTCTTCGATGGCATCTTCGACAGATCCTCAAGCAACGCCGAGAAGGCCTGATCGTACTCGGCGCACAGGTTGTAGTGGTTCGACTCCTTCGAGCGATCCCAAATGTAGACATGGTGGTCCCAGCCGGGATGGCAGATGTGAATGTAATGAGTGCCGGCGTCTTGCGCTAATACGTTGCGGGCAAGGATCGACGACAGGCCCGCCCGGTGCGTGCCGTAGCGCTGCTTGTCCTCATCCGTAATCGTGAACGCCGCGGGCCAGCGCGCATCGGTAAGCAAGCTGTGCGCCGCGCTATAGAAGTCGTCGTAGCTCGCCATGCTGCGCCCGTAGCCGGCGAGCCGCTTGTGCTCAACGTCACGCAGTCTGCTCAGCAGCGTCCAGCGCTCTTCGAGCAATTCCACAGCCTTCTTCTCGAGCGTCGGCGCATCGGCCGCCGCGTCCGTATTGATGTCGACGACCGAAAACCGTGCCGGCAGGAATCCCGTGGACAACGCGCCCGCCGAACCTTTTTCGAGATTGAACGACATGTAGGCTGGAAACGTGTCCGTGGGCCGACGGCGTTCCTCTAGTTCCGCTGCAACGACGGAACCAATCGCCGGAATCTCGCGCGCAAACGCCAGATTCATCTGGCGGCCGGTCTGGAGATAGTACTGAGCCCTGAAATGGACTTCCTCGTGGCTCTTCATCGATCGCATAACTGCGATCTTGTCCATTAGCTTCGAAACCTTCGGCAGCACAGCCTGCGGCATGTAGAGGTCGGAAGCAAGCTTCTGGAAGTCGAGGTCAGGCGGCGTCCCGGCCGTTTCCTTGTAATCGAACGACTCGACGTGGCTGATCGCCCCCGAGATCTCATAAAACAGAACATTACGGGCCGTGCCGCGCGGCTGCACCTTGGCGTCCGTCTGCTTGGCGGAGACTTGTAGCGGCCAGACACCATCGATCGATGCGCCGAGCAGCCCGAAACCACCGATCCGCAGCAGGTCGCGCCGCGTCCCGAGCAGGTCTCCCACTTTTCTAGGGTCCGCCATCAGAACAACCTCCCTAGCGGGCAAACGTAGGGGCACGGCATGTCGCGCCCGCTCTTCTTCTCGACGCCGCTAGTAGTTAAAGAAAAACTCAACGCTGTTAATCAGCGCCCACTGCAAGTTCTCAGCCCCCGCCACTCGATCCGTCGTCAGCGCCGCCAAGGCTACTTCCTTTTCCTCACCCGACGGCGGACGCGAAAGCGTGCCGAGAAACATTTCGTCCACGACACGATCGTTGTCGTAGCTGTCGAGAAGGTTCTTCACGCGGCTGTCTTCCTTCGCCAGCACGCGATCGGTCACGACGGGCGACTGCATCAGCGCCAGCGGATGCAGCAGTGAACCCGGCACGTCAGTCGGCGGTGTGTTGCGGTCCGACTGCCCGAAGGTCCGCAGGAATGTCCTGACATCGCGTCCGCCCGGAGGCCCGCTCAACTGCATCGCCATCCCGACCTTGTCGTCGCCGAATCTGAAGTCACCCGGGCGGTCGGTCGCAAGCGTAATCGCGTCGTGGAGTTCCTCGGCGCTCAGACGGCGCGCGAACTTACGAGCAAAATAGTTCGCGTACGATTCTTTCCATTCGTCCTGGAAGCGGGCCGAGAGCTGGTACGCGCTCGACTGCGCAATCGTGCGCATCAGGTGTTTGATGCTGTAGTGGCTGTCGCGAAAGTCCCGCGCCAACTCGCTCAATAACTCCGGATGCGAAGCCTGCACTGGCCAACCTTCGGGAACGTGGTCCGGATCCTGCCGCAGCAAATCAAACTCGTCAAACGGTTCGACGATTCCAAATCCCATCAACTGCGCCCAAAAACGATTCGCCGTGCCGATCGCGAACTGCGGATGCGCCGTCAGCATCCTCGCTAACGCTTCACGCGGTTCCTCGCCGGGCCGAGCCGGCTCGCCCGTCAGCAGAAACGCGGGTTCCTTGGAACCTCCCAGGCGCGCCACGCGCACCATGCTGTGCCCCTCGGTGTCGTAGCCCGGGTTGCCGTCATCAATCAAAAACTCGCCCGACTGCGGCTTGCCGTCCTCCCAATACATCAAGTAGCGGCTGCGGCCCAGGAACGATGCCAACTGGAAGAATTCCGTCCGCGTCTTCGTGCTCAGCCAAAGGTTGACTTTCTCAAGGTGCCCTCTGCCGTCATGGCACGAGATGCACGAAATGTTCAAGCCCATGAACACCTTGGCGTAGTGAATCACCAACTCATCGTCGGTATCGAGCTGGTGCACCATGCTCAGGTCGTCGCCGTCTGTGGGCTGCGGCGCGCCCTGGATGTGCTCCCGCGCAATCACGTTCGAAGCCGCCACCACGTGATTGCTCTTCGCTGACGCCGCGATGATGTCGTACGCAACTTCGTCGTAAGGCCGGTCGGCGCGCAGGTTCTGCTTCATCCAGTAGTGCAGCAAATTCTGGCCGCGCCCCATCTTGCCATTGGCGCGAAACAGATCCATGAAGTGGTACGCCCACTTCTCGACAAACGCCTCGCTGTCGATCAAGCGATCGATCAACTTGTCTCGCTTCGCCGAATCGTTGTCCGCCAGAAATTCCCGCACCTCCACGCGGCCCGGGATGCGGCCGGTCAGGTCGAGAGTGACGCGCCGCAGAAACTCTAAATCCGACGAGGGCGCCGCATGCGGAATCCCGTCGCGCTCCATCTTCCCGAAGATATGTTCGTCAATGTAGTTGCGGCGCTCGATGCGCCCCGGCTCAGCGCCGGGCTCTGAGCCCAGCAACTGTTCGGTCAGCTCCGCCGCTTCGTTCGATTTCGGACGGTCGAACAACGAGCCATGCGTTTCAGAGAATTTTTCAGGAGAGAGAACTTCCGGTTGGGCGGCGCGCGGTGGAGGAGCCTGCCCCTGGGCCGCCAGCGTGATCGCTGCCAGCAAGGTGCATACAAGTACACTTCCGCTGCGCTTCATGGCACCTCCCAAGGCAAACGAAGTTAAGCATATGGTACGCCCGGCGTACCGTAGTGTCAATAGAGTTGTCCAATGCAAGATGATCCTGAAAGGAGGGAGTGTTTCCAATACAAGATGATCCTGAAGAC
>JAQBUE010000271.1 GCA_027624045.1 Acidobacteriota bacterium | reverse complement strand
TGCTCTGGCCCGGCTCAGCGTCATTCGCGCAAGACGGTCGTCACAGCCAACGCCTACTGATTCGGTTCCGTACCGACCCCGGCCGCATCGCCCGCATGCTCCCCCCTCCTTTGAAGGCCGGTGAAAGCGCGGAGGTCTGGGTCGAATATCTGCGGATACAGCTTGGCGAGAGTTCCGCGATTTCGCCGCTCGGAAGCGAGTATTTGGCGGCGAGCGTCCGGCTCGCCGTCGAGCACGAGAGCCAGGCAGGCTGGTTCGAGCCGATCCGTTGGACAACGAATGAGTGGCTGCGGCTCTGGGAACGTGAGCACCTAGGGTTCAACACCAAGCATGGCGAGATCGATTTGAAAGTCGAAGGCGCCTCGGTGACGGCATCCCTCAACCGCCGAGGGTTCCGCTTGAACCGCATCGCGACTCCGCGGACTGACCGCACGCTCGGCGCGGAGGAAATTCCCCAGGACCGCGACACCTTCGCCTACCGTTACGCCCTTGATGCGGACTGGCGTGAGCCGCTCCTACAGGAACCCGCTGGGCTGTGGCGCATAGCGGCGAATCAGCAAAGCGACGACGGGCTGGCGCGGACATGCGACCTCGAAAACACGAAATTCGAATGGCCCCACGCCTCGGCGCTTGATCCCGTCTGCGAGTTCCCCGCCCTCGAAGTTCTCGGTGTTAGTTACGAGGAAAGCCCCGCCGTTCGGCCGACCGATGATTCGCGGAAAGCGCGCTACGTCACCGGCATCGCCGCCGCCGATTTTCAGCCCTGGGGCCTCGTCAAACACGACCGTCCGACAAGCGCAAAGCGGACTTGGCAGCCAAAGGGATGGCAAGAAGAGGCGAGCGCCTTCCGGCTCGCGCCCGACGAGATCGAATCGTACCGCTCCCGCAAAGAAATGCGGATCGACCAGTTCGACATGCTCGACATACGCCTCACCACGGTCGAGGAACAGAAGATCGAGATCCTGCCGTCGCCCTGCCAGGCGGGGCCGCGTCCGGTACTGCGAGTGCTGGTGTTGCGTGTCGAAGAGAGCGATATCTCGCCCGTGCCCTTTTCCGAAGCATGGCTGCTGGCCTTTTGCAATGCGGGAACCGAACGCGGCTGGTACGCCTTGTCGCATATTTCGGGCGTTGGCGGCGACATCACTTTCGGCCGCGAGGTTTTGGGCTATCCCACCAAGACCGGAACGATCGACCTGAGTCTGAGCTTTGTTGAGTTCGCGGCGCGATGTTCGCGCCGGGGGCGTGAGTTCCTGAGCGCGCAAGGTGGACTTCGCAGCATCCCCATGGGAACATCGCTCTCGCAGATTCCCATACTCGGATTGAGGAGCGTCAGCGCCGGCCCCGAGGGTGCTCCGCGTGGCGAGATCGTGCTGCAGCCGTGGTACTTCCAGGGGCGCTACTACACGGTGGACCGCCCTTCGGTCGAAGTCACTTTGCCGGAACCGCAAGAAGAGTCCGGTGTGTTCGATCCTTGGTTCGAATTCAACCCGGTTCGCGTGGCGTCGATTTCCGTGATGATGGGCGGATCGATGCAGCGCACGCCCGGCCGCGTGATCGCCGCGACGCCTGACTTCCAGCGTCATTATCGCGAGCGTTGCGACGGCGCGATCCCCGGGATCGACGATCCGCGCACAGCCGCGGCCCCGACTTTCGGCGTGATCCGTGAACCGGTCACGCGCTCCTAGCCGCCCCCTCTTACACCTATGGCCATACCTATCTCGACGGATGCTGTAACTCGGACTGTCACTCAACTACTGGCTTCGCGCGCCGCCATGTATGGCGACCGCACGGCGTTGCTTGCGCCGGGCCGCGAGCCGCTTACCTACATGGGTCTCGACGGTCAGGCCGCCGCGACGGTGAGCGCTCTCAACGCCCAGGGAGTTCGCCGCAACGACAGAGTAGCCGTTGTGCTGCCGAATGGACCGGAAATGGCGGCGGCGTTCGTTTCCATCGCCTCCGGTGCGACATGCGCTCCGTTGAACCCGGCCTACCGCGCCGAAGAGTTCCGCTTCTACCTTTCCGATCTTGACGCCAAAGCGCTCGTCGTGGACCGTTCGCTCGATTCAGCGGTTGTCGGCGTGGCTGAGTCTCTCGGTATTCCCGTGCTGGAGTTGACTGCCAGTGAACTGCGCCCCGCGGGGACATTTACGCTGAAACCCTTCTCCGAGACCGCGGCCAATTCGACCGCAGCCACACCGGTGTTCGCCGAAGCGGATGACATCGCGCTCGTGTTGCATACCTCGGGTACCACGTCACGGCCCAAGATTGTGCCGCTCAGTCACGCCAACGTTTGCGCATCCGCCGCGAACATCGCGCGCACGCTGGCGCTGACTCCCGATGACCGTTGCCTGAACATCATGCCCCTGTTTCACATCCACGGCCTGATGGGAGCAGTGCTCTCGTCATTCTCCGCGGGTGCGGCAATCGTCGCCACGCCCGGATTCGATGCGATGAAGTTTTTTGGCTGGCTCGATGAGTTCAAGCCGAGCTGGTATTCGGCCGTGCCGACGATGCACCAGATCATACTCGCTCGCGCGGACCGCAACCGCGACCTAGTCGAGCGTTCGAAAATGCGGCTGATTCGGTCATCGTCAGCCGCGCTGCCGCCACAGGTGATGCGCGAACTGGAGCAAACATTTGGTGCGCCCGTGATCGAGAGTTACGGTATGACCGAGGCGGCGCATCAAATGGCGAGTAACCCGCTGCCGCCGAACCCCCGCAAGCCTGGCTCGGTGGGGCTCGCCGCCGGACCCGAAGTCGCGGTCATGAACGACGCGGGCGACTTGCTGCCGAGCGGAGAAACGGCCGAGATCGTGATTCGTGGAGCCAACGTGACCGCGGGCTACGACAAGAATCCCGACGCGAACAAAACAGCTTTCAGCGCCGGCTGGTTTCGAACCGGCGATCAGGGCTACCTCGATGCGGAGGGCTATCTATTCATCACCGGCCGCCTGAAGGAGATCATCAATCGCGGCGGCGAGAAGATTTCGCCGCGCGAGGTGGATGAAGTTTTATTGGACCACCCGGCGGTGCGTCAGGCCGTGACCTTCGCCATGCCGCACCGGACGCTGGGTGAAGAAGTCGCGGCGGCAATCGTCCTGGCCGAGGGTGCAACCGCCGACGCCAAGCAGATTCGCGAGTTCGCCTCAGAGCGGCTGGCGGCCTTCAAAGTCCCCAGCCGCGTGGTATTCCTGGACGAGATCCCCAAAGGGCCGACCGGCAAGGTCCAGCGCATCGGCTTGGCCGAGAAGCTGGGCCTGACTTCAGCGTGAAATGCCGCGCCTCGCCGAGTCCCTCGAAACGCCGTCCGAATGGAAGAGTCCGCCTGACAAGCTCGACCTGACGACATCTGAGGTTCACATCTGGCGAGCCCGCCTCGACGCGCCCCCATCAGCGGCGACCAATTTCCACAACTTGCTTTCCGCCGACGAGCGGGAGCGAGCCGCGCGGTTTCGTTTCGATAAACACCGCCGGCGGTTCACGGTAGCGCGCGGAATTCTGCGCACTCTGCTGGGCCGCTACCTTGAACGCGAGCCGCAAGATCTCACGTTGGGATATTCCGATCATGGCAAACCCTTCCTCGCCGGGACACCCGAACCTGACTTGCGCTTCAACCTATCTCACTCGCACGATCTCGCCCTTTTCGCTTTCACCGCCGGCCGGGATATTGGCATTGACGTTGAACAGATCCGTCCAGACCGTTCCACTCGTGAGATTGCTGAACGCTTCTTCTCGCGCCGCGAAGTCGAGGCCCTGTTCGCCCTTCCCACAGAGCAGCAAACGGCCGGCTTCTTTCGTTGTTGGACACGCAAGGAAGCCTACATCAAGGCCAAGGGCAAAGGGATGTCGATTCCGCTCAATTCGTTCGCGGCTTCGCTGTCACCCGAACAGCCCGCATCCCTGCTTTGGGTTCAAGACCATGCCGAAGAGCCTGCCCGTTGGATTCTGCACGAACCGCGAGCCGGCTCAGGCTTCGCCGCCTGCCTGGCCGCGGAGCATCAGCCAACGAAGTTTCAGCACTGGTCGTGGGGTTCATGAACAACCCTGGTAGCAACCGGCCCTCCACTCATCACTTCCATCGCGGGCGTTGCGTCAGGCGCGGTTCAGTTCCAACCAGAGCGCCCGGTAGTACCGCAGAAAGCGTTCCGGCTCTTTACTCTCGGCCACTTCCGCCAGGCAGTAACGGTCATAGCCGCTCGCTCGCAGCAGCCCAAACAGTTCCCGGTAGGGGTAGTCGCTCGCCAGGTCATTGATGTGCACGTTCTTGATGAAGGGCCTCAATAATTCGAACGCCTTCTTGATCGAGCCGTTCACCGCTTCGCCGGGGTTCGAGTTCCAGCAGACACCCACGTTGGGATGTGAACACGCATCCATGATGGTCCGTATGCGGACCGGATCTTGTGTTTCCCGCCCGTGTACTTCTACCCAGATTTCGACGCCTTTGCGCTCGCCGATATCCCCACACTCCCGCAGGGCCTTCCCGATCTGTTGCAGCGTGACTTGTTCGGGAACGCCTTCCGGCAGCCCGTTTGGCCGCACCTTGATGCCCCAGCAACCCAGGTCATGCGCCAAATCGACAAAACGCTCCGTCTCCGCGATCCTTTCCCGCACCACGGCCGGATCGGGCGAGTGATATTCACAGGTCGTTCCCAAGCTGAGTAAGCGCACCTTGCTTCGCATGAAGCGGTCCCGCACCTTCTCCCGCTCCGCTGTGGAAAGCGAAGGCTCAACCCCGTGCGCGTGCGTCGTGCGCAATTCGACGGCCTCCCACTTGGCGGCCTCAAGCTGCTGAATAATGGTTTCGATATCCCAGCCGCGGGCGACGTTGTATGTAACGAGTCCGAGTTTCATCAGTGATCACCGGCGAGTATTCTAGCACCGCACCGGCAGGTCCATCGAAAACGGAACAACAGCACAGACGAAAAAAACCCGGCGCTCGGGGTTGAGCGCCGGGTTTCGGTCAGGGTCGGGACAAGAAACAGGATGAACACTCGACCGCCCAGAATAGGACGGCCATGAAAATGATTGCTTACCTGCTCCTATTGTCTTTGATACCTGCAATCACCGTGCCGTTCGCGCCGGCCCGCCGCCATTCAGACCGCACCCGCAAGAATATGGACCCGCGTTGTTCAACGAACCCTCGCATTCCGAGACGCGCACGCTCACACTGAGCGATATGCCCCAGCGAGCCTCAACAATCACCGCGATTCCACCCCAATGTCAACGCAATTTAGAAAGATCCCCTGATTGAGCAAAGTAGAACGTTCCCCTGGCAGCCGGGCTCA
>JAQBUE010000270.1 GCA_027624045.1 Acidobacteriota bacterium | reverse complement strand
TACGCCAATCTCCCTGCGCTCGGCCACCTGAGCCGCTACGAGTCGCAACTCGCGCGCCGCTACCACAGCGCCATGAGAGAACTCCGCGAACTCCGCAAGGAAAACCGCCGCGGCCGCTTCGCCTCGCTCGGCACCCGGCTGCCCGCCGAACCACAGGCCGCATCCAGCGGCGAGGCCGAAAAGACCGAACCAACCCGATCCATCGCAACTCTTTTAGAATCAATCGCTCCGATGAACTCCCCCAGCCACGAGCCCGACCCCAGCGACATCGGCATCACCGAGTTCTATCGAATGGACCCGGAAAGCCCCGAGCAAGTCGCCCACATGGAGGCCGCCAAGTAGCCCCAAGTCCATCTCGGCACCACGAACCGCCCCACTCCAAAAACACACCCACCCAACCTCCGCCCAAAACCCGCCCCTAGCCCTTCGATGACCCGCGAACCCTCGCCGCACGGAATCATCGAAGCTACATCTGCGAACTTCTAAAACGACGTTCTTAGCTGACGTAGATCACGATCCCCGTAGCGCTGCGTTGATTCCCGATTTGGATGAACACTTCATACTCACCCGGCGGCAGGTTCGCCGGAATGATCACGTTGATTTGCAGTAGACCCACAAACGTCGGCGCCATCGCTACGGCACTCATGACAGGTTGATCGTCGAGCGTGACCGAAACGGGCAGAACAGGAACGTGACGCGTTGCGCTGAGTGGCGCGGGCTCGCCCGTCATCAGTGGCGGCTGGATCGCGCCTTGTCCGGTGGTGAACAGGCTGACAAAGTTTCCGGCGGGGATGCGGTTGTCGGCGGAGTTGACACCTCCCGTGCCATTGAGCACCGAACCGAAGATACCGGGATGCGAATCGAGGATGTTCACCGTAATGACGTTGCTCGAAACGCCATCCACTTCGATGCGAACCTCAACGCTCCCCAGGCCGATGACTTCGTACGGCACCTGGCAGTTCACTTGTCCGCGGTGCACGAAGAACATTCCAGCCGGAACGTCGTTGAAGAAGACGCGAACGCTCGCCAATTCCGTCGGCAGCTTGCCCGTCTTGGCGTCGAATTCCGCGCCGACACCCACCTCTGGGCCGACGTTGAGAGCGAAGAAGCTAACGATCTCGCCACCGGCCACGCCCGCCCCGTCGAAGTCGGCCGAGCCCACCAGGTCGCGCCGCGAGATGACGGGCAGCAGCGTGACAGAGTTGCGGGTGGGCGCCCAGCTGGCCCCGCCGTCAACCGTCTTAAACACGCCGCCGCTGATCGTTCCCGCATACAAGACGCCCGCGTTCATTGGGTCATCCCTCAAGATCCGGGCCAGGGTCGTTTCGAGTCCCGCGTCGGCCAGCGTCCAGGAAGATCCCCTGTCGCTGCTCTTGTAGACGCCCGCCGATGTAGCGGCATACACGGTCGCGTTATCTTGAGCGTCAACGGCCAACGACGTGACCGCAACGTTGCCGTCGTTCGGCAGACCGCTGCTCAAAAAGTCAAAGCCACTGTTCTCGGCGCCGTCTTCGTTGCGGAAGATGCCGGTTGACGATCCCAGATAGATCCGTCGAGCATCCGTGGGATCGATCTCGATCTCACTGAGTGCTGTAAACGTAATGCCGCTTCCCCGCCAGCTGCCGCCTGAGTTGGTGCTCTTAAAGAACTGAAAGAAAGTGGCCCCGGAAAAGAAATCGAAGCGATTGCCAACGGAATAGAGTACGTCGCCGTTCGATGGGTCGATCTCGATGTCGCTGATCACCCAAGACTCAAGCGCGAAACTCGCCTGCCCTTGAATCTCGTTGAGGGGATCGAAAGTCATCCCCCCCATCGGTGCTGCCAAAGACTCCCGACGACGTGCCGACATAGAAGGTGCTCGCCGACTGGGGGTCAACCACGATAGAAAAGAACGACAGACCGGTGGCGGCGGTTTCCCAGCTTTCCCCGCCGTTGCTGCTTCGGAAGAGCGCGCCGTCCCCTTGCGCAAAAGGGTCGACGGACCCGGCGTAGACCGTTTGCGGGTCTTGCGGCGAGAAGCCGAGAGCACGCGGTTGTACGGTGAGGAGTCCATCGCTGGATTGCTCCCAAAGATCGCCGCCATTCTGGGAGCGAAATACGCCCGCGCCAAAACCGCCGGCGAGGATGTTCGAGGAGTCTTGCGGATCAACGGCCATCGCCCGGATATCGGTTCCAAAGATGCCGTCGGAAGAGAGTTGCCAGTTGTCCCCGCCGTCGGTCGAACGATAGATGCCGGCGCCGTTGAAGCCGGCATAGACCGTCGCGGGCGTATGGGGGTCAACGGCCAGCGCGAACGATTCAGAGAAAGGCATGCCGCTGCTGATAGCTTCCCAGGTTACGCCTCGATCGATACTGCGGAACGTGAACGATAGACGCGTGGAGACGTAGACCGTATCCGTGTTGAGCGGATCGATGCGGATATCGGTAATATGACGGCCGAAAAGCTCTACGGGCACGGTGGCCGAAGCGAAACTATCGTGCGTGACAGACAGTCCCAGACTCGCTCCAACGTATACCGTTCCCGAGTCATTCGGATCGATCGCAAGGGCGAAGCCGGCGGTACCCCCATCGAGAGCCGTCCATTGTCCGCCGCCATTGGTCGACCGAAACAGGACACCACTGCCGGACGTGACTAGACTCGAGTGAACGGCATACATAACCTGCGAATCGTTGGGGTCGATCGCGATGCTGTTGTAGTCGCCCTCGAAAATCGCTGCCCCGCCGTTGGGCGTGAACGTAAGCAGCCCGTTGTTGACCTTGATCCAACCCTGGCCGCCGTTGTCCGTCATGAAGATGCCGCCGTTGCGGGTGCCGGCGTAGACAATGTCGGGATCGTTGGGGTCGACGGCGACCGACCGGATATCGAGCGGGCTAATGCCGTCGCTGACGCGTTGCCAGGTCAGTCCGAGGTCATCGGATCGGAACACCCCATCGACTGACGTTCCCAGGTACAGCCGCCCTTGGGAACCGGCTATTTTCGAAATAGCGCCGTTGGTGAGGCCGATGTTGCTGGGACCCCAACTGAGGCCGCCGTTGTCCGAGCGAAAAACCCCGGTGCTTGTTGCCGCCAGGATGAGGCCGGGCTCACTCGGTTCGACATAGAGGTTCGAGACGCGCGCCCCCGGGGGCCCGCCTTGTCCCATCAACGTAATAGAGAATAGCAAGCCGAACAACAAACAGCCCAGTAATGAGCGCGCGAGGAGGCTAAACCGTCGATCCATGTTTCCAGTCTATCGATGCATGAAGCAACGTTCGCGTTATCAGCTGTAAAAGGCGTGTAAAAGGTTACATCCGTTCCTCGGCGGCCAGCGTCATCAAACCGGGCCGCCGAACCGCTCGGGTCGGGTTTGGCGCTGGGGCTGACCCGCTCATCCCTGTGTAAAAACTACACGCCGCCGGGAATAGATCAACAAATCTCGGCACTTTTTACATGCCGGATACGTATCTTGCTATCGGTCATGACCGCTGAGCGTCTATAGCTCTTGATACCCAGTGAGACGATTGTTCTCTTTTTCGCTAGCAGCGCGGAGTGGCTGCCTGACGAGCCGGAGATGCCGCAAAGTCTTGATTTACAAGAAGAAGAGTTCAGCCCAGAAGCCGCCGCCAGGACTGCCGCCGACCGAAAAACATGGTCGCAACGCCGCCACATCGACTCAAATGGCACAGCGATTGCTAAAGGCAGGGCAAGAACTGTCATGAAACTGTTCGCGATATCCAATCGAGGTTTGGCCGTCATCGGAGCGCTCGTCGTGGTGCTCTGGAGCCTGATTCTTGCCGAGCGGGCGGTGATTCGGCAGGTGCATGATGAACACTACCAGTTCATGCAATCTCGTCCTCAGAGTTTCCCAGTCCAGATGCCCCAGCCTACTGCTCATCCGGTTCCGAGGTTGCCGCAAATTCCCGCCGAAGAATTGAGCCAGACTGGGATGCAGCCGGCTGGACGAGTCTAGCCTTCATTTCTCTCCATCTGACTGTCGAAGTACGCGCAGGCCGGATAGCGATAAGATGTCGGAGACTTCCTCCGAATGCTGCAAGTCGCTCAAGTGGAACTGCGTATTACGAGACTGCCCACCAGGATAGCCGCGCGCATGACCGGGCGACTGAGATTCCAGCGCGCCCTCGTCGTTGTTTTTGCCGCGCTTGCCGTCTTCAACTCGTCGGCGTCGCCGAACGACTCCGCCGAAGCGCTCCTCCAGCAAGTACATGCCGCTTACGCTGACCTAACGCAATTTCGTTTTGATGCGACGGAAACGACCATCACGCGCGCCGGTGACCTGGAACGCCGCAGCGAATCCCGAACGGTAACCGCCGCCGGAGACGTGGGCCGATTCCGTGTCGAATCCGACCACCCCATCGACGGCGGCATGATCGCGTTCGACGGCGAGACAACGTGGATCTACCTTGCGAAGCGCAACCAGTACAGGCGGATCGAAGGAGCGCTGCTCGACGGCGGAGATGATTCGCCGGAGCTGCTGCGCCTAAAGAATCATCTGGTTGACCGCTACCAGGGCATCACCCAACGTCTACGAACCGCGCGATTACTTCCCCCGGAAACACTGCAAGTCGATGGACGCGGCGTTGAATGCCGTGTCGTCGAGGCGGCCTATGATGCGCCGCGGGGCCTCGCCGCTGAGCAGATCATTCGCACCTACTGGATCGCGTCTGAGCAACCCCTGGTCTACCGCGAGAGTTCCGCGTTCGAGGCGAAGAACCCTGCAAGCGGGCGCACGACCGCTGTTACGCAGCAGATCATCTTTCACTCCGTGCAAGTCGGCGGGCAGGTAAGCGCCGCTGCGTTCGCGCCCCAGCTTCCCAACGACGCCCGGCAAGTCGCCGATTTCGACGGCGCCGCAGGGCCAAGCGCCTGGGCCGGCCGGCCGGCCGTCGCCTTCGAAGAGAAAGACTTGACGGGAACAATTCACCGATCGGCTGAACTCGACGGCAAGGTCATCTTGCTCGACTTCTGGGCGACTTGGTGCGTGCCTTGCCGAGTCGAGCTGCCAGGCATCGAATCTTTGCATCGTGAGTTCGCGGCCGAGGGATTGGCCGTGTTCGGCGTCAACGACGAGCGGTCCGATAAGGCGCGTGCGTTCGTTGAAGAGCATGGCTTCAGCTTCCCCACGCTCAGCGATGCGGCAGGCCTACTTTTCGGAGGATACGAAGTGCGAACCATCCCGACGACCGTCATCATTGGCCGCGACGGCACGGTTTCGTCCTATCTGGTTGGCGCTCACACGATTGAGGAACTTCGGCAAGCCCTTAGCGAGGCGGGAATCAAGTGAACCGAGGCCGAGGGGCCTAGAGTTGTCCAATGCAAGATGATCCTGAAAGGAGGGAGTGTTTCCAATACAAGATGATCCTGAAG
>JAQBUE010000048.1 GCA_027624045.1 Acidobacteriota bacterium | reverse complement strand
AGGCCAGCCGTTGCAAGGCTGGTATCGCTGCTCACCTTGCGGCAATCTAGGCCGGTTGAGCGGCCTTACCCCAACAGGCTTGAGCCGTTCACGACTTGGGCGACGGCCTTGGAAGGGGGCAAATTCGACATGAAAAGCAAGTGCCACAGTGCAAACGCAGCCACAATCGCCCCTCAACCTCAAGTCGTTACAAACAAACTAGTTACCAAATATCCCGAGCGAACCGAATAGCCCACGCGTGTTGCAAAATGATGCAAAGTGAGGCACGCACCGGCGAATCAACCATCCCCACATCCGCCCCAATACGCCGGCCACGGCGGCGGCAAAATGCCCCAACCAAACCTCTTCGCCGCACCTTGCTACCAATAAGCACCGTCGCAGGTCCGATACTAGAACAATCATGTCGACGACCTACGATGCCTTGCTGATCCTCTCCTTCGGTGGGCCCGAGAGCAGGGAAGAGGTGATCCCTTTCCTAGAGAACGTGCTGCGTGGAAAGGACGTTCCTCGCGAGAGGATGCTCGAAGTTGCCGAGCACTACTATCACTTCGATGGCAAGAGCCCGATCAACGCTCAGAACCGCGAGCTGGTCGCCGCCCTCAAGAAGGAATTTGCGGCCAAGGGGCCGGACCTGCCGATCTATTGGGGCAATCGCAACTGGCATCCTCTGCTCGCTGACACGCTGCGTCAAATGCAAAAGGACGGTGTTCGGCGAGCGCTCGGCTTTGTCAGCTCCGCCTACAGTTCGTACTCGAGTTGCCGCCAATACCTCGACGACGTTGCGCGGGCGCGCGAACAGGTCGGTCCCGGCGCGCCCGAGGTCGACAAGCTTAGAGTCTTCTACAATCACCCCGGCTTCATCGAGCCCATGATCGAGAACGTCGGCAAGGCTCTCGCGCAGTTTTCCGAGGATGTTCGTCGCGAGGTCCCCATCGTTTTCACGGCCCACAGCGTGCCGCTTTCGATGGCGGAAACTTCGCGCTACGTCGAGCAACTTGAGGAGGCATGCGGGTTGGTCGCCGCCGGCGTCGGGCGAAGCCGGGGAACGTTGGTCTACCAAAGCCGTAGCGGACCGCCATCGCAGCCCTGGCTCGAGCCGGACATTTGCGATCACCTGAGGCAGCTTCAGGCGACAGGTATTCGCAATGTTGTCGTGATGCCGATCGGTTTCGTGTCCGATCACATGGAAGTGCTCTACGATCTCGATACCGAAGCGCAAGACTTGTGCCGCGAGTTAGGGATTCGGATGGTGCGTGCGTCGGCTGCCGGCAGCCATCCCAAGTTTGTAGCGATGATTCGGGAGTTGGTGCTCGAAAGGCTGGAAGAGAATCGGGAGCGCCGGTTTCTAGGGGAACTCGGGCTGCGGCCCGATGTCTGCGCGGCGGATTGCTGTCCCCGCCCACAGCAGCCCGGCGTCATGCAACCGGGCCGGCCCGCAACGCGGTCTTACATGACAGGGTTGACCAGGAAGTAGCCCGCGACCATCAAGGTCGCGAAAGCGAAGGCCCCGGCGATAGCGCCCCAGTGTGTGCCTTTGTGCTCGGCTTGTAGCGCGTTCTCGAACATAGCTTGGTGCTCCTTTTTCAGTTGGACTGCCAGTTGATACGAGCAGCCTACAGACGGTGTTCCCTAGTTGAGGCTCGGTTGTTCTGGCTTTCTCGTACCGCCACGCTCAAAGACCACAACCCTCCACTCAAACTCAGCATGGCCGACATGAACAGCACCAGGATCAGATTCTCCATCAGGGTTCTCCTCTTTCTCTGCTTCTGCTTGATCTAACACTGAATTGACGCAGGGGTTTCGCGATGGTTAGCCGCAACAAGTTAAATCCAAGTAAAACCTCGTTGACAGCGCCTTTACAAATCTAACTTCGCAGGCCGTCGGCGGCAGGTTACGGTGACACAAGTTCGTCGTACTCCTCGGGCAGGTCGACATCGCGCAGAATGCCTGCATCGTCAACGTCAACAAACAGAGTTTCCGGGCGGTGTGCGCCGATCACCGCTTTGGCGGACGAGTCGGGAGAAAGAGAGAGGATTTCGTCGAGGATCGAACGACGAGCGATGACCGGGTGGCCGCGGCGGTCGCCGTAGCGTGGGATGGCGAGCAGAGCTTGCTGCTCGGCTAATTGCGAGATCAAGCGATCGACCGTAGCGCCTTGAACGGCCGGGTGGTCGACCAGCGTGAACAGTGCGGCGTCCGTGCCGGGGGGCAGGGCACGAATGCCTGCCTGCAGGGATGTCAGCATGCCCGATTTGTAGTCGGCATTGACGACGATTCGAAGGCCGGCTGGGAGTGTCTCGCCGATGGCGTCCGCGTGGTGACCCAAGACGACGATCAGGGGGTCGACACGCGTTTCGAGCACTGCGATCAGATGTCCAAGGAAGGTTGTTCCGCGGTACTCGAGAAGGGCCTTATCACGGCCCATCCGGCGCGACTCGCCGGCCGATAGGATGATGCCCGCGGGTTTCCGGGTCGAAGGCAAGAGACTAGTTTCTGCGAAGAGGCGGCAACTTCGCGGCCGCCGCTTCCGCCGCCACCGGTTCCATGGTTGGCGCTTCGATGGTGGTTGGCGCTCCCGAGGTGGTTGGCGTCGAGCCTTCGACTTGCGTGGGCTCGTGGATTTCGAGGGCCTTCGGGATTCCTTCGGTGAAGATCGATTTCGAGATCGGGTTCCAGGTGTTGCCGGGATTGCGGCGGCGGTTGATCATCTCGCCGACCACGGCGACGGCAATCTCCTCGGGCGTGACCGCGCCGATGTCGAAGCCCATCGGTGCATGTAGGCGTGAAAGCTTCTCGACAGGGACGCCGTCTTTCATGAGCTGTTTCGCGACTTCGAGCGTCTTGCGTTTGCTGCCGATCATGCCGATGTAGCGAGCGGGGCTTGAGGAGGCCCAGCGCAGCACACGCATATCGTCGCGATGACCGCGCGTGACGATGATGATGTAGCTTGCCTCGTTCACGTCGAGTTTCGGGAAGACAGTTTCGTACTCGTCGGCGTACACCTCCACTGCTTCTGGAAAGCGTTCACTGTTGGCGTAGGTCTCACGGTCATCGACGATAATCGTCCGAAAACCGGCGAGGGTGGCGACCTTCGAGAGGCTTTTCGAGATGTGTCCCGCGCCGAAGATATAGCAAGTGGGGATGGGTAGGATTGGTTCCACGTAGACGTTCAATTGTCCGCCGCAAATGAGCCCCTGGTCGTAGGCGGCTTCCTGGCCAAGGTTAAAGCTCAGCATACGCGGTTGCTCGGTTTCCATCACCTCGCGCGCCGCGTTCCACACTTCGGCTTCGGTGCAGCCGCCGCCGATGGTGCCGACCATCGATCCATCCTCGCGAACGAGCAGCTTGGCGCTCTGAAAGCTGGGGATCGAGCCAGAGACCTCAACGATCGTCGCTAGGGCTGCCTTCTTGCCGCAGCGGCGCAAATGCACAAGCTCTTCGTATACGTCTGTCGGGCGGCCCATAAACGCGGTCTCTCGAAGGCTCATTATAATACGGGGCTGTTTTGCGGCCTGCGGGTTCGCGCACGAGAGGAGTCGATCAATGAAAGCTGTCCGTCTTCATGAGCACGGTGGGCCGGAAGTTCTGCGTTACGAGGATGCGCCGGACCCCACTCTCCGAGCCAACGAGGTACTCGTCAAGGTCGGAGCGTGCGGCCTGAATCACCTCGATCTGTTTATCCGCGGCGGCCTGCCCGGCCTCAAACTCGACATGCCCCACACCCTCGGCAGCGACGCGGCCGGTGAAATTGTGGAAGCCGGCTCTCTGTGTGAATCGGCCAAGGTCGGCGAACGCGTGTTGATTGCGCCGGGAAAGAGCTCCCGCCGCGGGGCTCTCGCGGCCGCGGGCCTTGACAACCTGAGCCCCGACTACGGAGTGTTTGGCTACCAGCATAATGGTCTCAACTCCGAATTCGTCGCTGTCCCCGAATCCAACGCCATCCCGATCCCGGGCAACCTGAGCTACGAAGAAGCAGCATCGATCCCGCTCGTCTTCCTCACCGCGTGGCATATGCTGGTCACGGTTGCAAAGATGAAGATGCTCGAAGACGTCCTCATCATCGGTGGAAGTTCCGGCGTCGGCATCGCGGCCATTCAAATCGCAAAACTGTTCCACTGCCGCGTCATCGCGACGGCGGGTGGAGAGGAAAAGATGGCCAAGGCCAAAGCGCTAGGCGCCGACCACGTCATCGACCACTATAAGCAAGACATCCGCGCCGAGGTCAGAGAGATCACCAAGAAACGCGGCGTCGACATCGTTTTCGAGCACGTCGGCCAGGCGACCTGGAAGCATTCCGTTTCGAGTCTGGCGCGTCACGGCCGGCTTGTGACATGCGGGGCGACAACGGGCGGCGACGTTGACCTCAGCGTCACCCATCTGTTCTTCCGTCAGTTGTCTCTTAATGGCTCTTTCATGGGAACGCTCGGCGAGTTGCACGAGGTCCTGCGGTTCTTCGAGCGCGGCCTCCTGAAACCCGTGGTCGACAAAGTGTTCCCCCTTGCCGAGCTGCGCGCGGCGCACGAATACCTTGAAAACAAAGAACAGTTCGGCAAGGTCGTCGTCGTACCGTGACGGTGAAGCAGGTTGAGCCGGATGAGTTCGTTAGGTAATTGCGTGGGCATCGAATCGGTTCATCGGCTGTGGCTGCCGCTGCGGGCATGATCCACGGCCTGCTCTAGCCGGACCGCTATCTCTGGATGCTCTTCAATCACGTTTCTGTGTTCCGATGGATCGGCTGACAAATCGAAGAGTTGATACGGTTTCTGGAACGGTGCGCCGGCAGGTTTCTCACGGCCTCCCGAGCCATTGCCGAGGACGAGCTTCCAGTCGCCGTCACGAATCGCGAACATGCCGTCCACTGAGTGGTGCATGACGGGTGGGCGGGGCGCTGTTGGCTTTTCACCGCGCAGCTGAGGCAGGAAGCTGAAGCTATCCTCGGCGCCCTCGTCCGGCGGTTCGCGCCCAATGACGCCGGCCACGGTGCTGAAGAAGTCGGTCAGGCAGATGGTGCTGCTATTTCTTGAGCCCGGTTCGATTGTCCCTGGCCAGCGTGCAAAGAATGGCACATGGTGTCCGGCCTCCCAGATGTCGGCCTTGGTGCCCCGGAAGACGTGATTCGCGCGATGGCGATTAGCGCGGTAGGCCTGAATCGTCTCGTCATCCACGTGATCCGGTTCATTGTCATCGTCGAGACGGTACATGAATGAGCCATTGTCGCTGCTGTAAATCACGAGTGTGTTGTCCCGGGCGCCGGAGTCATCCAGTGCTTTGAGCACGTCGCCGACGGTCGCGTCAACCTGCGTCACGAAGTCGCCGTACGGGCCCAGGGCGGTGCTGCCTCGAAAACGCGGATGCGGCAGGACGGGCTTGTGAGGGGCCGTGAGCGCTAGGTATAAAAAGAACGGTCGGTCAACTGACGCGCGCTGTTTGATGTACCGCCCGGCCTCGCGGGCGAGCTCATCGAGTACATTCTCCATGATGAGGTCGGACTGACGTTCGCCTTCGCGGAGAAAGGCCGGAAACTTCTGAGCGGCCTGCCGCACCAAGGGAAAGCGCTCGATCACGCCATTGCGAATGTAGACGTAGGGCGGGAAATCGAGAGACGCCGGGATGATGAACGAATCATCAAAGCCTCTCGTGTGCGGACCGTCAGTAACCGGCTTCGAGAAGTCGAAAGCGCCGTCGGCTGTCTTCGCGAAGCCGAGTCCGAGGTGCCACTTGCCGACCATGCCCGTGTGGTAACCGTGACGTTGCAGGAACGACGCCACGGTTGGCCGGCCGGACTCGATCAACGGCTCGCCGTAGCCGTTGAGGACGCCCTTTGTGAGACGCCCCCGCCAAGCGTAACGTCCGGTTAGTAAGCCGTAGCGGGTCGGCGTACAGACGGCGGAGGGTGTGTGAGCGTCGGTGAAGGTCATGCCTTGGCGACTCAGACGATCCAGATTCGGCGTCGGGATGTGGGAATCGAGATTGAGAGCCTGGACATCGCCATAGCCCATGTCGTCGGCAAGGATGAAGACGATGTTCGGCGGCGCGGCGGCGAGTATTGGGAAGGTCAGGGCTAGAAAGGTGACGAGGCGGATGAGCATGAGCGGCTTTTCATTATGCGCGATTTGCAAGGCTTCCAGCCCTGTATTATGGTGGACAGGCCAAGTGCAGGTGATCGGATTTGCAGTATTCTCGGTGCTGACGCTGGAGGCTGCACTGGCCTATTCGAGCGGCTGAAGTTCCGTATACGTAATGCGGGCTTGAAAGGACATCAGTCCCAATGTCAGGGAAAGATCGCATGGGTGTGTTACCTGCCCGCTATTCATTCGCGCTCAATCCGCACCTTCACGCCCGCTTCACGACGTGCCCCCGATGCAGCATCAAAACGCGAGTCCGTAAGGTTCCGTTTGTCATTCACGTCGATGAAGCCGGACTATTCGTTCTCCGGAAGACGTGCCGTCTGTGCACCGACTGCGACCTCGTAATTGTGCAGCAGGCCGAGATCGAGCCATTGATAGCAGCCTTCGTCGATCAGACAACGGCGGCCAAGCCGACGTACTTGGTGCTTGGCACGGTCGACCCGCGAGCGTGGCGGCGGGGCCTATCTGCTGGCGCGACGGTTGACGAGTTGATTCAGTGCATGGCGGACTTCAAGGATCACGTGAGGATCGAGTACACGCCCGGCGGTTGGCAGCGGTCGACATGAGTGTTCGAATGCCCGGACGGGCTTGTCCCAGGCCTGCTTAAATGGGAACTCAGGTGTTCTAATACATGGCAAAGTTTCCGGCCAGAATCCACGTACTGCTTGCGAGCCACGCGCCGCTTGGTCTTGTGATCCGGCGCGGCCCTTCGAACAGCGTTGCCACAATCCTGTGGAATCGCCACCGAGATAGTTTTGAGTTGGGCCAATGGCTCAAGGGACGGATCTACGAACGCCGCTGCGACCTCTCACCGTACGGCGACTACTTCATCTATTTTGCGATGAACGGCCATTGGGGTTCTGAGTCGAAAGGCTCTTGGACAGCCGTTTCGCGATCTCCGTATTTGAAAGCGTTGGCGATGTTTCCGAAGGGCGACTGCTGGCATGGCGGCGGCTTGTGGACAGGCCGAAAAGACTATTGGATCAATGACGGCTACGGTCATTCCGTGCTGCGAGACACAAAAGAGGTTCGTCGTGACGAGAGCTTTCAGCCGTCAGAGTATTTCGGCGGTGAATGCACCGGCGTCTACTACCTGCGGCTGCTACGTGACGGTTGGCGGCTTGCCGAGCGCGTCAAAGTGACGAAATGGGACCGCAAAGACATCTTTGAAAAACCTCTTAATCATGGATGGCTCCTCCGCAAGATTGCAAACTCCGGATCCGGTTCTCCCGAAGGCAAAGGCTGTTACTGGGATGAGCACCAGCTGATCCACGCCAAGTCGGGCGCCGAAGTCGATTGCCCCGAATGGGAATGGGCGGACGTTGACGGGAAGAGCGTGGTTTGGGCTCGGGACGGCAAGCTCTTCCGCGCGGGGATCAAATCGAGCGGATTGATCGCTGAAACCGAACTGTACGATTTTAATCCGATGACGTTTGAGGCGATCGAAGCCCCCTATTGCGCCACCTGCGGTTTGAAGGATCCAAAGTCAGCCTCTACTTCGTGGCGATGTACTTGCGGTCGATACGGAACGCGACGGTACTGAGGCCGATCAATAGCAGGCCGAACAACATGAGGGCGATGGGCCAGCCAACTACGTCGGAAAAGTTCTCGGAAGTGTAATAGCCGACGTAGCCTAGAATCGCCACCGTACCGACGGCCAACAGGCCGCGGCTCTTGACCCAGGCGCTCAGGAAAACCACGCCGCAGGCGGCGCCCAAGAACAAGATTTCCAGAATAGAGTGTTTGATAAGCGAAAATAGTGCCGCCAACATCGCGCTCGAACTCACGAAGTACCAGAAAGGCGCGATCGCCGCGTGACGTGTCTTGTCGATTGAGTAGCTGACGAAAAAGACTGAAAGTCCGAGACTGAAGACGATCAAGTCTTCGTCCAGGTCCAGCATGTCCATGGCGGTGCCGTACAACCACGTCCCGAAAATAAGAGTCATGAAGAGCAGCGCTGTACGCCTCGTTTTGAGGAAAATCAGAGCCTGTTGAATGAGCAAGACGCCTGATGTCAGCAGGAACGCGTAACGCTCGTCGCTGCCCGTCGAGAACTCGTCAAGGGCCACCAGGATGCCCGTAGGCTGGAGCAGTGCCGCCACCAAGAAGAGGGGCGTTGCCGCTTTTTCCGCGCGTTCATCAGCGGAGGCGAAAAGCGCCATCACAAATGCCGCGATGCCGGAACCCAGCGTGACGGTAATTCTGGCGATCGAATTCATGTCGTCCCACTGCATGGTGATGAAGATACCCAGGCCGGCGAGGACGAAGATTCCACCCAGGTAGGCGAACAGACGGGTTAGGATCGATGACTTCCCATCGGGAGTAGCTTCTATTCCTGGAGAGAGCTCCGCCAGTATTTCCGAGGCCGACAGGTCGTGGCTGCGGGCGATGTCGGTGATTTGCTTGAGCGCCTGCTCTTTCGCGGTCATAGGGGCCTACTGATTGGTGGGGCTGACGATCCAGCCCAGAAACCGAGCGCTGTTCCAGTCGGAGTTATCGCCTGACGGCAGCGCCACGACAGCGCCGTTCTTGCCGATCGCGAGGCCGTGGCGACTCCCTCGATAGAACAGGCCGAGCAAGTTGCCTCCGCCGCGGCGGGACTCGACGAGTTCGTATCCGTCGGGCGCGACGTGACGTGTGTCAATAACTTGACCCTTGAACTCGGAAACTTCAACCACGACGCCGGCCTCGGCGTCCGCGGCCGTTTCGGGCAACGGCAGGCTGATTTCCCGAACAGTGCTACCCAAGTGCTCGTAGAGGAACAGCCGGGGGCGAGGAGCGTACTTGTCGGGCTCGGTTCGAAACGCACGAACACGGAGCTTGCCCTGCGTGTCGATGTCTATTTCATGGCGCCAAAGGGACTGCTGATTGGAGTAGCCGTAATCCTGTGCGAATAAAAGGTCGTGCCGCGGGGGGTCCACCAGCAGGCGCGGAATATATGTCGCCAGCAGGAAGAGTACGACCACAACTACCGGCAACAGTATCCCGACGACGAGCGTGGCATTCTCACGAAGTAGCTTTCGGATCGCCATGTGGACACCGCCTGTCGCACAACAGGCTCTTCCCTACTATCTCATGCCCAACCGCCGAGGGATTGGTCATCGTCGACCGCGGACGAAGTCGCGAGCCACGGGCGAGAGGGTCACGGAGTTGGAGGCTGTTGGTTGTGGGTATCGTGGCCTGCGGCTTTGTTTGCGGATGCCTTGAAGGGTGCTGTGCGCCACTCCATCTGACGGAAGTCCTTCTCGCTTTCGGTGATCTCGATGAACTGATCGGCGGGTACGTTTTCGAAACGCTGCGTCTCGCCCGTTGCCGGCCAGAAGACTTCCAGTAGATCGATCGTGTCAGCTTTGCCGAGGCCGATCTGGAGGCGTAGCGGATTCGCGCCGAAACTTCCGCCGCTGTTCACCCATTTGTAGACCGAGCGTTTTTCACCGTCTTCGGTAATCTCGGCGCGAATGCGGGAGCCGACGCCGAAGCGATTCGATTTCTTGCCGGCTAGCCGCACCGTGAGCCAATGATTCCCGAAGCCGGGGTTCTCAAAAAGGGCGTTCATGAACGCGTCGCCGGAGAATGATCCACCCAGCTCGGCGTAGATGTCTTCGTCGCCGTCATTATCGAGGTCCGCGAAGGCCACGCCGTGACCCTTCTGAAGGTGCCCCACATCGGCGGCGGCAGTGACATCCGCGAAACCCTTTCCGCGCTGGTTGTGAAAAAGCAGGTTAGGCATGAGGCCTTCATAGGCCGGGTAACCGGTGCCCAGGTAGTAATCCGGGTAGCCATCGTGGTCCACGTCACCGAAGTTCGAACCCATCGGTTGCGTGATCCTCGTCATACCCATCTCTTTGGAAACTTCGCGAAAGCCGCCCTTACCGTCACCCTGATAGAGGTGGTCGGGCTCAACCAGGAGCGGCGTACCCATGTAGTCGGAAGCAATATAAATCACGCCGGCCTCGTAGCTCGATACGTAGATGTCGAGTGCGCCGTCATTGTTGAAGTCCCAAAACCAAGTTGGAAAACTCTTCTTCGGGCCCGTCGTGCCCGCTGCCGGTGCCATGTCGGTAAACGTGCCGTCGCCGTTGTTGTGATACAGCCGGTTGTCACCGTCAATATTCGAAACGTAGATGTCAGGGAAGCGGTCGCCGTCGTAGTCGCCCCAAGTAACGCCCTTCGCGAAGCGATCGTTGGTCACTCCGGCGGCGCCGGCGACATCGCTGAAGAGACCCTTGCCGTTGTTCCGGAACAATTGCGACGGAAAAGTCTCGTTGCCGATATAGAGATCGAGGTCGCCGTCGTTGTCGTAATCGGCCCAGCCGGCCGTTTGAGTCGGATAGTGAACACGTCCGAGTCCGCTCTCGGCTGTAACATCGCGGAAATAGCCTTTGCCGTCGTTGCGGAGCAGGGAATTGGGGTGGCGTCCGGCGCGATCAAGCCACGCCCCACGCAGCACGAGAACATCGATATCCCCGTCGTTGTCATAGTCGGCCTGAACGAGATTCAGTCCGCCGTAGAGACCTGTCAATCCAGCTTCTTCCGTTCTCTCAGTGAAGCCGCCGTCGCCGTTGTTCTTGAAGTACCGAATCTGCTCCGACGTCCCCCAACCCGAAACGACGATGTCAAGAAACCCATCGTTGTCGAAATCGTCCACGATCGCTCCCCCGCACATGCTCATTACATCGAGCCCGAGGTTGGGCGCGACGTTCAAAAAGCGCGGAAATTTCTCGGAGGAGGCGAAGCGTTCGGGCGGGATCAAGAACTTCTCGGGAACTTTCTCGGGATAGCTGCCGACAGTCATATGGGCGAGATTCAGCAGCCAGCGGCCCGTGGCGTGATCGGGGCTGCGCTCAACGAGTCTTGTTAAGTGTTCGATCGCTTTGAGAGACCCTTCCTGCTTGCGGTGTATGCCTCCGCCGCGGATCGGCAGCAGGCAACTCTGATTGGTTGAGCCATGAACACAGTTGTCGTTCTCGCCCATCCGCAGATACGCCACCGCCAACTGCAGGATGGCTTCGTCAACAAATTCGCGCGGCACTTGGCTTTCGATCGAGGGGAGCAGTCTGTCCGCTTCGAGATAACGAGTGATCGACTCGGCCGTGCGCCCGAGGCGAAGGTTATGGAATCTAGCCAGCACGAGCAGCCGGAAGCGGTCCAAGTCGGTGGAGGACTCTGGTGAGGCCGCTAGTTGCTCTTCGATGCGCCGCAGGCCGCCATCACCGAGATAATGATTCTCAACTCCCGTGCGGGCCTCGATCTTCTTGAGCACCGCGAGCATCATCTGATGACCGTCGGGGGCTTCAGCGGTGCTTAGCAAGGCAGGCGTTGCGCCCAAGAGAACGGCGAGAATCAACGCTCGACAACCAGGGCTGAGCAGGGAAAGGCTCACGGGAGTTCTCACTTAAGGATTCGGGACTATTATCGCCCATAGCCCAGCGCCCGGGGGGCCGAGGTTCGGTATTAGGGCGTTCCGGAATCACCCGACTCGCCCTTTAGCTTCGAAAACGCCCCGAGATGGTGCTTCGCCTTCTCCGCTTCGCCGGAGCGGCGATAGATCTGGCCGAGGTGATAGTGGGCCATCATCAGCGCGCTGTCGGGCGCGCGCACCGCGATCGCTTTCTGAAAGACTTTCTCCGCTTCGGCGAGCCGGCCTTCGTCGAACAAGGCCTTGCCAAGGTCGAAGTAGATTCCCTCATTGGCCGAGTCAAGTTCGAGAGCCCGCTGCAAGTGTCTGAGCGCTTCGGCTGACTTACCCAATTTCAGCAGTGACGCCCCATAGCGGAATAGGATCACAGGATTGGTAGGGGCTAACTTCAGCTCTTCGCCGTAGGCTTTCTCCGCGCCGACATAGTTGCCGCTCTTGACGTACAGATCGCCGATCGCCGCATGGACGCCCGTGATGCCCGGTCTGCGCTGGAGGACCATGCTATAAGCCTCGATGGCCTCTTGCACGCGGCCCTGGACGTCGTAGGTCTGGGCGCGCGCCAAGTGTGTGCGGTAGGAATCGGGTGCGATCGTAGACAACTCTTCGTGCAGTTCCCCCGAGCGTTGCGCGTGGGCCTCAGCGAGATGGTAGAGCAAATCCTCGTCTTTCGGTTTGGCGTCGCGGGCCTTGCCGAGATGGGTGATGGCGTTTGCGAAATCGCCGGACTGAGAATAGGCTAATCCTAGCCAGCCATTGACGTCGGCGCTCAAAGGGTCCTCTTTAAGGGCACGGCGCAGTTGCTCAATCGCTGCCGGAACCTGCCCCATCAGCAGCAGGTCGTAGCCGACGAAGCCGCGCACTCCTTTCAGGTCAGCCTGAATATCGAGCGCCTTTTGAAACGACTGAATGGCTGCTTCCCAATCTCTCTGCCCATGGCGCACTAGTCCGAGGTTGACGTGCGCCGGCGCCAGGCCGGGGGCGAGGCGGACCAGGGCCTCGAACTCGCGCGCGGCGTCGTCGAGGCGATTCTCTTGGCGAGCCTCGACACCGCGCTGCGCATGGGCTCACGCTTCGGGCGAGAACTCGGCCTGCGCAAAAAGGGCTGTGGCCTGCAAAAGCAGGACGAGCGTCGCGCCAGCTAGGCCGAGGAACCGCATGACTAGGGGGCCGTCTCCTCTGGCTCGGTCAGTGTCAGAATTTGACCGCCTTTAATATTCCGCATGGTCTTCGTCGCCCCGCTCGGCCAGCGAACTTCTAACCATTCAATCACCTTCTCTCCCCCAAGGCCGAAATGGACGCGTGCATCGTTAGCCGAAACATAACTCCCAGCGGTCGTGACGTAGCCCCACTGCTCGCGGCCCGAGGGAGTGCGAATATGCAGGCGCGCTCCCTGCGCGTCGCGATTGCTCGCCGTTCCCACGACCTTGAACGCAATCCAGTTGGCCGACAGCCGTGAGCTATTGCTGTAGAGCAAACGCGGCTGATCGTCGAGGGCGGTCATGACGATATCGATGTCGCCGTCATTGTCGAGGTCTCCGAAGGCCGCGCCGCGGCCCGCGAGATTCTGCTCGAAAACGCCGCCCGCGCCCTTCGAGATGTTCGTGAACTTGCCGTCCTGGTTGCGAAGCAGCAAAGGGGGCTGGACGTAAGGGATGGAAGGGTCCATCTGCTCGACGTTGTCGAGTACGTGGCTTTGCGCGACGAACAAGTCTTTCCAGCCGTCATGATCGGCATCAAAGAACCGCGTCCCCCAACCGGACATGAAGTTCGTGATGCGCGCCAGGTTCGACTGCCGCGTTTGGTACGAGAAGAAACCGCCGCCGTCGTTCCTGTAAAGCGCGTAGAGTTCCTTGGCGAGGTTCGTGATGATGAGATCGGGCTGCCCATCGTTGTTGTAGTCGTTGAAATCGATCCCCATGCCGGCGTAGCTACCGCCGTCTTCGTTGTAGGCCACACCCGCGACGAGCGCCTCGTTCGAAAACTTCCCATTGCCCTGGTTGTGAAAAAGAATCTGCGCCACTGAATCATTCGCGACAGCGATGTCCGTCCAACCGTCGCCGTCGTAATCGTTGAAAGCCACCCCGAGTGACTTCCCTAAGACACGCCCAACGCCGGACGACTCGGAGACATTACGGAACGTTCCGTCGCCGTTGTTGCTGTAAAGCAGGTTGGAGACGGGCTGAAACCTCTTCGGGCTGCAATAGACTTGAATCTCCTTGCCGCAACGAACGTTTTTCGAGAAGTCCCAATCGAGATAGCGCACAACGAACAGGTCCAAGTCTCCGTCGTTGTCATAGTCGAGGAAGCCGGCGCTGACGGACCAACCGCCGGCCGCGACACCGGCCTTCAATGTTACGTCCTCGAACGTGCCGTCGCCCCGGTTGCGGTACAGCACATTGGGGCCGAAATGAGTCGCGTAGAGATCCACGAAGCCGTCGTTATCGAAGTCACCGGCCGCGACGCCCATGCCGTAGCCGGTGTGCCCTTCGCCGGAGACTCCCGCTTTTTCCGTAACGTCGCGGAAGCTGCCGTCGCCTTGGTTGCGATACAGCTTGTTGAGGTACTTGGGGCCTGAGCGGTCGACTTTGACGCTCTTGTCCTCTTGGATGTTTAGCCCGCCGCCATTGAGCAAGAAAATATCCAGTAGTCCATCGGCATCATAGTCGAGCAGGCCAACCCCGCCGCCCATAGTCTCGATCAGGAATTTCTCGTTTGTGCGGCTCGCTTGGTGCGCGAAGTCGATGCCCGCTCGTTCCCGATGGTCCTCAAACAGAACAGCCGGTTCGGCCGCCGACGCAGCCGCGACACAAACGGCGATCAGAGTCCAGGAGCGAAGGAACATGCTGTGTGAACAGGTGTACAACAAGAAGCCGGTCTGCAAGAGCCTAGTCGTCGACTCCGAACAACGGCCGGCGGATGTGCTTGAACGTGAAACGCTTCGGGTTGACGTCGGCCGCTCCCCCGGAGTTCACCTCCACGATTCGTGCCGCGATCGGCTCGTAGGCGGCCCTTGGTGCTGTCGTGCCCTTCGCAACCAGAATCCGTTGCCGCTCGGGGTAGACGCCGTTGCTGATCAGTTGATGCAGGCTGTTCGGGCTCGTGGGACTGTTCGTCAGCAACAACAAGTTGGGAAGGTCGCGGGTGGAGCCTTCAACTTCGATCACGGACGTGTGCCCCATGCCATTGTACCGGCCACCACCATGGCGTACTTCCAGTTCGACGTATTGGCCGTCGTGCATTGCCTTGACGCGGCCTTTGACGCGCACCGGGTCGCCGTGGATCTTGTCGGTCTTGCCGCCCACCAGCTGGTCAAACGCGCCGCCAATTCCTGCTTCGAACGCCGCCTTGTTCGCTTCGCGATCGGATATCACAACAACCCAACCCTCGGCCTTCTGCTTCAGTAGCTCGGCAAGGATGAACGTCGCATCGCCCGCCGAACCGCCGCCAATGTTGTCGCCCGTATCCATCAGCACGACCGGGAATTTATCGCTCGCAATGGCATCTCTCACGGCGGTTGGCACGTCGGGAACTTTGAACGCCAGTTTGTCCCGGATCGCCCAGAGCATATTGCTGAGACGCGTCGCTTCGCGCTCGGCGAGTGCCGGGTCGTTGTCGGTCACGACGATCACGCTCGGCCCCATCGCCGGAACGTCCGACCACTGGTAGCCTCCCGGCACGCTCACCGCGAGAATTTTCGGATTGGTCTTCTCGAGCCTCCGGCTTTCATCGGTAATGTGTTTGTAGGGCTCGGCAAAAGTATTCTGGTAAACGATGTTGACGATCATCGGCGGCTTAGCAACATACTGCACCGGCTTGATTTCGCCGCGCACCATGCCCGCCATGATGATGGCGGCCTGAATGCCCCTCTCTTTCGGGTCGAGATGAGGGTTCTCTTTGTACGTGATGAGAACGTCGGAGTATCTCACGATCTCTTCGGACACGTTGGCGTGGAAGTCGTGCGTCACGATGATCGGGAAGTCTTTACCCATCGCCTCGCGAACACGCCGCGTGACCTCCGCGTCGCCATGCGGATAGCCGTCAACCACCATCGCCCCGTGCAGCGTCAGGATCACGCCGTCGAACGCAGGGTTGGCCGTCTTGATCTCATTGACAAGCTTGTCGAGAACGCGATCGAAAGAGGCCTTCTCAACGTACCCCAGCGAGCCGGCGCCGGCCCGCAAAACCGGGTAGACATCGAGGCCCACTTTCTGTGCGCCCTCGACGATGCCACTGGTGGTCGTGCTGGCTTTCAAATTCTGCTCCATCCATTCTTCGCGGCTCTCGGTGCCCTGACGCTCGCGCATCGGCCGGGCCTTGGGATACAGAGAGTTGGACTCGGCGCTGAGGCCGCCAACCGCGATTCTGGGTTTCTTCGTTTGGGCCGAAGCGGCGAATGACGACGCAATAGCTAGAGCAATTACCAACCTAAAAAAGTTTGTCATATCTTTCTCACTTATGGTGTACAGGCTCGTTCGTGTGACCGCGACGCGGCGGACAACGGCGGCCTCACGCTACGTTCTCTGAAACAAATATCCTTCCGTATACATCGTCACGATCGCCGCCACTTTCTTCTTCTTGGGAGACTGCGCCTGAGCCATTGTGGCTGCCGCGCCCGCCGCGATGAACGGGCGCCGGCTGATCGCAAACTGATCTCTGCTCATTTGTCCCCTCCTTCTCTAGAACCGCCGCCTGTCACAGGCCTAACGATACCCAATCACTTCGATCTCGACACGACAGTCTTTAAGCGGAATAGCCGCGACGGCAACCGTTGTCCGCACGGGCGGTTCGGGTCCGAAGCGGCCACGGAACGCTTCGTTCATCGCGTCGTAGTCACGAAGGTCCTGAAGATAGACGTTGCACTTGACGACCTTTTCCATAGAGGAACCCGCCAGTACAAGTCTTTTTTCGATGCTGTCGAGGACGCGGCCCGTCTGTCCCGCCGCGTCCAGGGGCTCGTTGACGCCGGTGCCGGATAGGAAGACGAGGTTGCCGAGAGAAATGGCGGAAGAGTAGAGGGGTGGCGACTCTGGTTTCTTCCCGCCGCGATAGTGAACCTCTTTGACGGGCCCGCTCTGCGCCGAGGCGGCTGTGGCTGCGCCGGCTCCTGCCAGAGCGCCTAGTAAGCTTCTCCTGGTCGTGGGTTTCATTGCTGTCCTCTGCTTCAGTACGCGAAGTCGCCCTGCATGGCCGCGGGCCTGTTGTTGGCCAGTCTACCAGAGGTTACTTTTTGGGGCCATTCGAAGCGTACTCGCCCCATCTATGCCTGACAGCGGGGTCTTCATACACCGTCGCGGAGTCGCTGCTTACTTCAAGCCCGACGCTCACCTGCCGATGAGGTGATCAGGAGGCGGACTCCGCCGAGCCGGTGCAGCACACCCACCCCAACACAGTTCTTGTCGTTGACGATGACTCGTCGATTCGAGAATACCTCGCGGAAGTTCTGCGCCATGAAGGCTACAAGTGCTGTTGCTTCAGCGAAAGTCTGGCGGCGCTTTCGTATCTGAACTCCCATAACCCGCCCGCCGATCTGGTGCTAGCCGACATCAATATGCCGGGCATGGGCGGCATCGACTTGTTGCGCGAGGTGAAACACCTTGATCCGGAGATGCCGGTTATTTTGATTTCGGGCCTCTACGAACTGGCGCTGGCCGTCGACGCACTCGAAGCCGGCGCTGACGACTACCTTAAGAAACCGGTCAGGCCGAATGATGTACTCGCGCTGGTCAGCCGCTATCTGGAACCGAGCAATGACGGCGAACGAGAGGTGCAAGAGGCGCAAGAGGCGCTTGTCCAGTTTCTCGAGACCAAGCGCGCCGGTTCCGCTTCGCTCGAAACATTGCGGTCCCTTTTCACCAAGCTTGGTTTCAGGCGTTACGAAACCTTCCAACACTCGGCTCGCGTCGCCGCGACGTGCCGCCTGTTTGGCGAAAGGTACGGACTGCCAGAGCATCAGGTCGAGCGTCTCGAAACCGGTGCGCTGCTTCACGACATCGGCAAGATCGGTATCCCGCGCAACGTCCTGCTCAAGCCGGGTAGTCTTGACGGCGAGGAGTGGCGCGTCATGAAGCAGCATCCGACGATCGGGTACCGTTTGCTCGGCGAGTTCCCGGAACTCAGCGAAGAAGCGCGCATTGTGCAGTCACATCACGAGCAGTGGGATGGCAGCGGCTATCCGCATGGGCTGAAGGGAGAGAGTATCCCTCTCGGAGCTCGTATGTTCGCAATCGTCGATACCTTGGACGCCATCACATCCGACCGCCCCTACCGCAAAGCCCAATCGATTGACAGCGCGCGCACCGAGATCCGCCGCATGAGCGGTGTGCAGTTCGACCCCGCGCTCGTAGACGTGTTTCTTCTGATACCGGACGGCGACCTGCTCCGCATTCGTGAGGCCTACCCCGACGCTCTGCAGCAGACGGCCTAGCAGGCTCGCGTCTTTGGCATAAACTCGAAGGGGAACCCCATGCGTCTCTTGACCCTTCGTCTGCTCGCCCTCACCCTTTTCGTTCTGCTGCCCCTTGTCCGGCCAGTGCTGACACCGGCTGCCGGCCCACCCGTTTACATCGTTCACGACGAGACTGGGCCCATGGAGGCGCTCGCCGCCGCGCTCGAAGCCGCCGGCTACACGGTCTCCGTCGACGAGCAGGGGCCGTTCGCTGAACGCCTCAGGCAGTCGGCCCCCCAGGCCGTCTTCATGTACGTCCACGGCGACATCGAGTCCGGTGTCGAGATCGATCTCATCAACTACGCGGCGAAGGGCGGCCGGCTGATCATCCTGCACCACGGCATCGCGTCTGCGAAAGTTCGCAGCAAGCGCTGGCTGCCCTTCGCGGGAATTGCCATCCTCCCGCGGGACCACGCGACTCACCCGTGGCGCGTTCTGCGCGGCGACGTCGAAGTCGTGAACCTTCAGCCGCATCATTACGTGACGACGCACAATGTCGAGTACCCCGGCAAGGTCACGTACCGGCCCAGCGACGAGCCGTCAACCGAACAGCAACTCGACGGCTTCACGCTGCCCGATACGGAGATGTTTCTCAATCAGCACTTCACCGACGGACGGCGCAAGACGGTGCTGCTCGGCGCGCGCGTCGTCGTCGATGGCAAGACCTACGCACAGGACCGCGCGGGGTGGTTGATGCCGGCCGACAGCGGCCACGTCCTCTACTTCCAGCAGGGCCACCGCGCCGAAGATTTTCAGAATCCGACGTTCGTCCAGATTCTGCTAAACGCCATTTCTTGGAAGCCGTAAGCGGGCCGTCCGTTGCGTTGGCATATCGTTCTTGGAGTTCGCTCACGTATTGCGGCGCGTGCACGAGAGCCGCGGAACATCTAACTCCCGCGAGAAAGCTGTTACATCTCATTCTGGGCGGGGCCTGAATCCACACTCTCCGACAAGGGAGGATCTAGCCACACGTTGTCGTCTTCGAGGCTGCGTTGGAGAAAGGGAGCTCTACATGCCTCGGACTGACAACCGGAAAGCCACCTTCGGCAGTGATTCCAGTTAAGCTCCTCTTCTGAAACTAACTAGATTGGGACGTGGCGGATTCGGAGTAGCAAGCTAGATTACTCGCCACGCGAGCTTCGTGGCGGGCTTCTGCGACGTAGCCGTATCTCTCCGCCAACGGAACGATCTCGACCAAGTGGTCATCTTAGCCTGCACCCGCACGCCCTATTCCCACATCCGGCCGACCCGTTCTCCGCGTCCACGATTCGACCCCTGCGGTCAGTGCGGCGTCACCGTGCGGGCGGCGGCATCCCAAGTAGCAAGATGGAGATCAATGCCAATATCATTCCGAAACTGCTTGTGGAGGCGCTGCGCAGGCGGGACTGCTGCCTTCCTCTGACCAGGGCTTTGGTAGTACGCCGATGGCGCAACGACGAGACCGACAACGGGCAGATCTTCGTCCAACCGCGCAACCCTTCCTCGCTCGTGGAACAGACGACGCTGTTCCTGATTGGCGCTCAATAGCTTCATCTGTAGCAGGTTCTCCACTGCGGCGTACCAGGGGTTGTTTGCTCCGTGCTTCACTTCCAAGAGCGCGAGCCTGTACTCTCCGACGTCGTCACTCAGCAGGAGCAAAACGTCGGCTTCAACGTTGGCGTTGCGTCCACCTGCCGCGTCGCGCACCAAAGGCATCGCGTTAATGCCGTCGACCACCATTGCACCCATGCACCTGACGTCAGAGATTGGGTCTGCGAGCATCTGCTGCTCTATCCGGTGTTCACCACTGTGCGGGGCGTTAATATCGCCGCGTCTGTAGCTCGGCCCAAGCAATTGCGGGTCGATGGTGCGCTGCCAGTTGCCCGGCACTGGCACGCGCCACAGATCGATCAGCGCCTGGATTCTCGCGTCCACGTCCGGCACATTCCGTCCGTGGTACTCCGCCAGCTTGAACCAACCACTTCGCCATTTCGCGAATTCTCCCGTCGGGGGTCCGCTTTCATCAGCACTGAGCCATGCCATCCAGTTGCTCCGGTCCGTCGGATTTCAGATGCGGGCCAACGAGTCGCATGACCCGCACGGTTTACCGCGTCGCCGGCCATGCGATTGTTAGACGGCGCTTTTACGGTGCGTTGTGTCATTGGAGTTTTTCAAGATAGTGCTCCGTCTGCGAGCGACCTCGCCCACTTTAGGAGCTCGCGAAAGTTGAGTTTTGAACGTAACTCCTCAATCGTAAGAACCATGTTTGTCTTGCGGTGTACCATACGGTGGCAGTTCGCACAGAGAACGGCCAAGTCCATTGTAGGGTCGGTTTCTCGTGTGCCTAGTTTGTCTCCGAGTGGCACAAGGTGATGTACTTCGACGTATCCTGCACCCCATTCTCCATAGGCACGGCCAAAGTCGAGTCGACATACTGCACACGAAGTCCCATGGATACGGATTGCCGCCGCCCGAACTGTTGGGTCACGCTCCGCGCGAGAAGACACGAACACCTTCTTTCCGCCTTCTGTATGGCTAGGTGGTTCCTCACTTTCGCCGAGCTGGACATCAAGGTCGTCAAGGACTCGGCCCGATATTTTGCTTACTCCAAGGTCTGCAAACTGTTGAATCCGATCCCATAGTTCAGCGCGTGGCTTGGACGCCCAATCGTCCCATACGGATTGGTGCCTGCTCGGTAGCTTCGCCGGGGGCCGGTCGGCACCTGCCCGTTTCCAACCTTTTCTCCCTGATGGAAGATGCGCGTCGTAAACAGCACGAGCAGTCTGGAGACTATTGCGAAACGTACGCACAGAGCGTCCTTCACTTAGGCGGGTGTAAAAGACGGAGTAGGCACGCTTCCAACTGTCGGCGCCCAACTCCTTCGGTGGGACAGTTGCTCCCCGTGCCGTAGGCTCGCCCCACCTGGCTAGAAAGTACGCCACTATGACCATCTCCCGCGATCGTGGTACCAAGTTTGGCACGAGCTAAATCCACCTAACTCCTGTCTAGGCTGACCTGGATAAAACCTGTGGTCGACGGCCTTAGACGAAGTCGCCGACCCCAACCCGGGCAGCGACCAATTCGTTTGCAATGACTTCCGTCATGTTCCCCTAACTCCGCTCCCGAATTTGGGCCGACCGGCTGATCTGGATAATCCTACCACTCTCGCTGCCAGTCCATCAATCATGCCACATAGGTCATGCCACATAGATCCGCCCTGACGGCGCGGCATTGATCCATTTCCTACACATTGACGTGTTGTCGGCAACGCGGAGAACCTGCACGTGCTCTCCTCGCGTCGCCCGAAGCCCCCGAATACGTTAGAAAGCCTTGGAAACGATGTACGTAGCTCGCCTACGGGATCACCGGCAGGACAATATGCGACGGCTGCCGGCTCGAGTGATGTACGGTCTGCACGGCCCGCTTCACCGTCGTACTCGTCGCGAACGGCTCGCCCGTATTCGGGTTGCGGTCAAACTGTGGAAAGTGGCTGCTCGTTACATCAACTCGTATCCGATGTCCCTTCTGAAACGCAACGCTCGTACCGACCAGATCAATCTCCAGCTTGTAAACCTTGCCGGGTTCGAGCAGCTTGGGCTGGTCGAGCCCCTCTCGATAGCGCGCTCTCAGGATGCCCTCCGCCATGTTGTAAGCCTTGCCGTCGGGATACACATCAACGAGCTTCGCCACGAAGTCCGTGTCGAGCGCATCGGATGAAGCGTAGAGGACGACCTTGACGGGCCCCGTGATCTCGATTTCCTCCTCAATAAAGTCGGAGGTGTAGACCAGTACGTCATTGCGGCTCTCGACGTCCTTTTGGTCCTTGGGGCCGGCGGGCGTCGGTGTGCCGCAACAGTTATTCCCGCCAACGCTGGGAACCGGCATATCGGGATCGTAGGTGTAGCGATCCGGCCGCGCATCGGCGGAGGGCTCATCCCATGACAGACGGCCGTCTCTCCGGACGCTATTGGCGCGGCCGGCGCTGTGGAAGTAGAGGTTCTTGTACTCGGTGCGCGCCAGCGGATACTCGTCCTCGTATCGCCACTCGTTGCGCCCCATGACGAATAGCCGAACAGGAGGCTCGCGGTCGAGTCCGTTATCGACGCCGCGCAGCCAGTAGTCATACCAATGCAGTTGCAAGGCGTCGCGGCTGGCGTTCCCGTGCTCGCCGAAATCGAGATCGCCCACGCGCCGGGACGGGCTGTGTCCCCATGCGCCAATCGTTAAGTGGCTCTTGCGGCGTGCTTGTTCGGTCTTGCCGTGATGGCTCACGCCGACGAATCCGCGCAACGTGCCCTGGCTGAAAATGTCGAACCAGCCGCCCAATGTGTGCACGGGGATGGCGATCTGGTCGAACACCTCTTCGACATTGATCTTCTTCCAATAGTCGTCGTAGTCCGGATGCGCCAGCCAGTCCTTATAGAACTGCGCGTTGCGCCCGACAAGCCCCTGCATCTTGTTGAGCGGGAGCGTCGGCAGCACAGTGTCATAGTTGATGGCCTCGGGTCCCGCGTCCATCGTGTGCGGCCCGACGTTCTGCATGATGCGCGATTCCTGACGCACCGCGCCCCAGCCGAAGTTAAACGACAGACGCCAGCCGCCGTTGAGCGTGATCCAGTCGTGGTAAAGGCTTGTTGAGGCGACAAGAGGGAAGATCGTGACAAGGTGAGGTGGCGCGGCCATCGCGGCCCGCCATTGGACATGTCCGCCGTAGGAGTGCCCCTGCATCGCGACCTTGCCGTTTGACCAGTCTTGCTTGGCGGCCCATTCGACGGTGTCGTATCCGTCTTCGATGTCGTCGCGGAAGGGCTCCCATTTGCCCTCGGACTCATGACGCCCTCGAACGTCCTGGAAGACGTAAACGTAACCGCGGCGGGCGTAGAACAGAGCCTCCGCGTAAGAGCTTGGGGCGCGCTCGGTGCTGTAGGGCGTACGCGAGACGAGGACCGGGTATTTGCCGTCGTCAATCGGGCGGAAGACGTCGGCGTATAGAATGACGCCGTCGCGCATCGGGACAGCGACTCGATTGTCGAGCTTGACGTCGTTGCGGGGCGGCGGTTCGTCGGGAAACTTTACTTTGTTGGCGGAAGCCGCGGTTAGGCTTGAGCCCGCGATCAGAAAGAGCATCAGGGAGAGAAGGGAAATCAGTTTTGGTCGCAACGGAGTATCCTCGCTTCACGCGTGTTTGTCAGAGAAGAGTTTAGCAACGCTCGTGAATCCCGCTCGATGGATCGCGCATCCATCATGCACTGTCGAGCTATATTACTAGCTGCCCGCCGCGTCTTCGCTCGGCGCAATCGCGGTCAGAGAGGGATTAGATGAAAAGCAACACAATCAGACTCGCTACGCATCTTGGGCTGCTCGCTTGCCTCTGGGTCACACTGGCCGGAGCCCAAACATCGACCTGGAGACCTGTTTATCTCGGAACGGATGGCATGGTGGCCACCGCGCACTACGGTTCCGCGATGGCTGGGCACAAGATGCTGGCCCAAGGGGGAAACGCAATTGATGCGGCCGTGGCGGCCGCCTTCACGAGTACGGTTGTCGAGCCGAGCCGGGCGGGCATCGGCGCGGATGCATTCATCCTCATCTACTTGGCTGAGGAGAAGGAAGTGCTTTTCATCAATGGCGGCGGCTGGGCTCCTCAGCGGGCCACGGCTGAATTCTTCCGAAAGCACGGCGGGCTCCAAGCGGATGGCCCGCTGGGGCCGGTTGTTCCGGGCGCGCCCGCGGGTCTGCTGCTCGCTTCTGAAAAATACGGCAGGCTGAGCCGTGACAAGCTGCTCGCTCCCGCCATTAAACTTGCCGAGCGCGGCTTTGTCGTGAGTGAGAATTTGCACGGGGTCTTCGGCCGGAACCTGAGCCGCTTGCTGCCTTTTCCTTCGACGAGGCGTACCTGGGTGCGTGACGGCAAGCCGTTCGGGATGGGTAGGGTCGTAGTCCAAAAGGATCTGGGCCAAACGTTTCGGAGAATCGCTTCAAAAGGCCGCGACGGCTTTTACGAAGGGACCACGGCGGAGCGTATCGTCGAGTTTCTTGGGCAAGACGGCGGCATCATGGATCTGGCCGACCTCAGCGAGTTCGCCGCCGAACAGGCCAAGCCGCTGCATGTGAACTACAAGGGATACGACGTTTACAGCGTGCCGCCGCCGACGCAGGGTCACGTCATGCTGCAGGCTCTCAAAATCCTGGAAGACTACGACCTGCAAGCCATGGGGCACAATTCGGCGGACTATATTCATCACATCGCCGAAGCTTTGAAGCTGGCGTTCGCGGATCGGGAGGCATTTATCGGCGACCCACGTTTCATCAAGCGGATTCCGATCGACGAGTTGCTTTCCAGTAAGTATGCGGCTCGGCGACGCGCTCTGATCAAAACAGACCGCGCTTTCGACGGTGCGCCGCCCGCGGGTGATCCGCGTTCGCTGAAGGCCGCCGGCCGCGAGCCGCTCTACGCGAGCGGCAAAGGGTCACACCGTGTACTGGCCGGCGCGGCGGCTTTCCCCGGCTGGGTCGACAACCTGACGACTTACATCGGCGCGGTCGACAAAGATCGCAATATGGTGTCGATTACCGCTTCGCTCGCCGGGGACTTCGGGAGCGGAATATATGTCGACGGGGAGGGCGGCGGCTTCTTCATCAACGACGTGATGGGCCGGTTTCACATTGATGAGGGGCATCCGAACCAGGTGGCGCCGCGCAAACGGCCGCGCCAGACGCTGAACCCGGTTTTGGTGCTGAAAGACGGCAAGCCGTTGATGGTGTTCGGGACGCCCGGAGGTGATACGCAGGGGCAGTCGCAGTTACAGTTCTTCTTGAACTTCGTTGAGTTCGGCATGAACGTGCAGCAGGCTCTCGAGCAGCCCTATGCGGTGACGAACTCCTATTCAAACTCCATGGTCCCTCATGAATTCAAGAAGACGCTTACCGTCTCGGAACGTATCAACACCGAGGTACGGAATGATCTGGCGAGGCGCGGTCACGATGTTGTGACCCATTCAGCCAAAGGCATGGGTGGCGTGAATGCTATTGTCGTGGACTCCGGTCAAGGTGTGCTGATGGGTGGCGCGGCGCCGGCAACCGACGGCTACGTGATTGGATGGTGATGAGCGAATCTGTGCAAAACCGGCGCGAATTCTTGAAAGCAGTGGGAGGAACCGCGGCCGCGGCCGGCCTGGGCTGCGCTGGCGGTAACGAGCCGCAAGACCGTTCCGGCGGCGCTGTGCGTCCCAACATCATCGTCATCATGGCCGACGATTTCGGCATCTCAGACCTGGGTTGCTACGGATCTGAGATCGAGACGCCGAACATTGACAGACTGGCGGCAGGCGGGTTGCGCTTTACGCAGTTCTACAATACGGCGCGCTGCTGCCCGACACGTGCGTCTTTGCTGACCGGCCTCTACCCGCATCAGGCCGGTGTCGGTCACATGATGAGCGACTACGGTTTACCGGGATATCGCGGCAACTTGAACCGGCAGTGCGTGACCATGGCCGAGGCTCTGAAGCCCGCCGGATACAAGACTTTGATGTCTGGAAAGTGGCACGTCACACCGATAGGTTCCCCGCAAGACAATTGGCCTCGGCAGCGCGGTTTCGACCGCTTCTTCGGAACGATTCATGGCGCGGGTAGCTTCTACGATCCGGTGTCTCTGACGCTCGAAAACGAGCCGATCGCAGCCGCTGCGCCGGACTTCTACTACACGACCGAGATCGGCAAATACGCGGCACGGTTCATCGAGGAGGAGGGCGGTCGCGACGATCCGTTCTTCCTCTACATGCCCTTCACCGCATCGCACTGGCCGCTTCATGCCTTCGAAGAAGACATCGCTAAATACAAAGGCCGCTACGACGGCGGCTGGGACCGCCTGCGCGCCGAGCGTCACGAACGCATGATCGCGATGGGTATCGTCGATGCCAAGTGGAAGCTGACAGATCGCGACGCGAACGTTCCCGCCTGGAACGATGCCGATCACAAGGCGTGGCAGGCGCGCCGGATGGAGGTGTACGCCGCGCAGATTGACGTGATGGACCGCGCCGTCGGCACTGTGATGAATAAGGTCGAGCAGATGGGACTGGCCGAGAATACGTTGGTGCTGTTCCTGGCCGATAACGGTGGCTGCGCCGAAGAGCTTCACTTCGACGATCGATCGCGATCGCCTTCTGTCCCGCCGATCACGCGCGACGGCCGCCCCGTGCAGGCGAGCAATGATCCCGCCGTGATGCCAGGGCCGGAGGATACCTATCAGAGCTACGGCTTGCCGTGGGCCAATGCCAGCAATACTCCGTTTCGGCGCTACAAGCACTGGGTGCATGAAGGCGGCATTGCGACGCCGTTGATCGCGCATTGGCCGGGCCGGATTCGTGACACGGGCGGGCTTACGAACGCGCCGGGTCACTTGATCGACATCATGGCGACGTGTGTCGATGTGGCGGGAGCGGAGTATCCGAGTACGTTCAGCGGCAACGAGATCACGCCGCTCGAAGGAAAGAGCCTCGTCCCTGTTTTTGAACGTGGCGAGCGCGAAGGCCACGAGGCGATCTATTGGGAGCATGAGGGCAACCGCGCGATCCGGCGCGGCGACCGCAAGCTTGTCTCGCGCTATGGGCAGCCGACCGGCGGTGCTTGGGAACTTTACGATCTCGCGGCTGACCGCACCGAGACGATAAACCTCGCCGAGTCCCATCCCGACGAAGTCGCCGAGCTCAGCGAGATGTATGAGGCTTGGGCGCGGCGGGCGGACGTGGTTCCCTGGAAGTCGTGGCAGCGAACCGGCTAGTTGTTCGTGGTGTCCTTACGAGCCGCGGACCCTCTCAAAATAATCCCAAGTCTGTTTCGCGGATCGATCCCAGCGGAAGCGCTGGACGCGTTGCCTGCCCGTCGCTATCAGGTCTTCGCGTAGTGACGGCGAAGTCAGCAGCCGCTCGATGCCGGCCGCAATCTCAGCTTGGCTGCGCGGGTCGACGAGAACAGCGGCGTCGCCGGCTACTTCCGGCAGTGAACTCACGTTCGAGGTCAGCACGGGGACGCCGGTTGCCATCGCTTGCGGCACAGGCAGGCCGAAGCCCTCGTAGAGCGATGGGTAGACGCACACCGTCGCTCCGGCGGTCAGGGAAGGCAGGTCTTCCTCCGGGAGATAGCCCAGGTAGCGAACACCCGCGGGCGGCGATTGAACTCGCCGGATGGTGGCCTCGTCGGCCCAGCCGATCGGACCGACGAGAACCAATGGGAACTCTTCCCGCAGTGACGGCTTGAGCTGTTCATAGGCGTCGAAGAGCGTGTTGATGTTCTTGCGGGGTTCGATCGTTCCGACGTGCAGGATGTAAGGCTTGTCGAGTCCGTACTTGGCTCGCACCGCCGCCGCGCCCTCCGGAGTCGTTTCGAAGTAGGCGTCGGCGATGCCTTGATAGATGACCTCCACGCGCTCGGGCGGAAAGTCGAAGATACGGATCAGGTCCTGGCGGGTGTGTTCGGAAATGGCGATGACGGCGTCAGCGCGTAGGACGATGTTCTCGATGAAACTTTTTTCCATCTCGCGATGCGAGGGCGGATGGCATTCCGGGACGGTATAGGTCGTCAGGTCATGCAGCGTCGTCGCGAGCTTTGTACGCCGAGGCGGATTTCGCACGTGATTCGTCGCGTAGAAAAGGTCCACGCCGGGCAGCGCCCAATCGAGCAGGCTGTGCTTGCCCTTGTTGGCCATGTTGACCATCAGAAGGCGCGCCGTCGTGTTGTAGCGGCCGATCATCGACCGCTCGTGATCGATTGACGAATCGAGCAGGTCGAGGCCTCCGAACCAGTCCAGAAAGGGGAAGGCCCGAAACTCGTGGCGGCCTTTGTGCAGCAGTAGATTCCGCGCGAAGTAGTAAAGGTAGCTCTTCATCCCCGCGCAACGGATCAGCAGCGGGGAGCAGTCAACCGAGACGCGCATGTGTGTGGTACAAGGTCCTGCGGCCGAAAAGGCGACCCGCCGGACCTAGTTCTCTGCGGGCGTAACCGCGTTCTCTGCGGAAGTGACCGCGCCTTGAGCCGCCGACGATACCAGGGCCGCATACTTCGAAAATACGCCCGACTTATAGCGCGGCACAGGCTTCTTCCAGGCCACCAGCCGCTGCTTGATCGTGGCGTCATCGAGTTCGACATCAAGACGTCGCTTTTCGATGTCGAAGACAATGATGTCGCCCTCTTCCAGTGCCGCGATCGGGCCGCCGCGCGCTGCCTCGGGTGCCACGTGGCCGACCATCAAACCGCGCGTTGCGCCGCTGAAACGACCGTCGGTCATCAGCGCCACACTGTCGCCTAAACCTTTGCCGACAATGGCCGCCGTGACGCCGAGCATTTCGCGCATGCCAGGTCCGCCGGCCGGGCCTTCATAGCGAATCACCATCACATCACCGGCCTGGATGCGCCCTTCCGTCACCGCATGCATGGACTCCTCTTCGTTGTTGAAAACGCGTGCGGGGCCCTTGTGGTAGTTGCGCTCATGTCCGGCGACCTTGAGAACGCAGCCTTCCGGCGCGAGGTTGCCTTTGAGGATGACGAGTCCGCCGGTCGACTTAATCGGGTCGTCGGCGGCGTGAATGACTTTCTTGCCATTCACCTCGTTCTTGCTCTTGACTTCCGTGGCGGATGCACAAGCTTCCGCGACCGTTTGTCCGGTAACCGTCATCTGCGAACCGTCGCAGTAGCCACCCTCGACAAGGCGCTTGACGATGAGCTGGATGCCGCCGGCATTGTAAACATCCGCCGCAACGAAATTTCCGCCCGGCTTGAGATCGACAAGCAGCGGTGTGCGGCGGCTGATCTCATCGAAATCGTCGATGTTGAGGTCAACGCCGGCGTCGCGTGCGAGGGCCAGCAGGTGGAGCACCGCGTTCGTCGAACCTCCTGTCGCGGCGACGCTCGCAATCGCGTTTTCGAAAGCCTTGCGGGTCAGGATCTTGCTAGGCCGCAGATCATTCCTTAGGGCATCCATCACGATGCGGCCCGCCTCCATGCCGATAGCACCTTTGGCGGGATCGACGGCGGGCGTGCTGGCGCTGCCCATCGAAGAAAGGCCGATCGCTTCCATCACGGTGGCCATCGTGTTGGCCGTGTATTGGCCTCCACAGGCGCCCGCGCCGGGGCAAGCCACGTCTTCAAGTTCCTTGAGATCGGCGTCGCTCATCTTACCGGCTGCGTGCCTGCCGACGGCTTCAAAAACGTCCTGGATCGTGACGTCAACGCCGTGAAATCGGCCCGGCATGATCGAACCGCCGTACAGCAGCACCGACGGGATGTCGAGCCGGGCAAGCGCCATCGCGGCGCCTGGAATCGTCTTGTCACAGGCAACGAGGGCGACGACGGCGTCGAACATATATCCGCGGCATGTGAGCTCGATCGAATCCGCGATCAGCTCGCGGCTCACGAGCGAGGCCTTCATGCCTTCGGTGCCCATCGTGACGCCATCGCTGATAGCGATCGTGTTGAACTCCATTGGTGTGCCGCCGGCGGCGCGCACGCCCTCTTTGACCTTGACGGCAAGCTCCCGCAGGTTGAAGTTGCAGGGCATCGTCTCGATCCACGTATTCGCGATGCCGATGATCGGCTTGGCAAGGTCGGAGTCGGTGAAACCGATGGCCTTCAGCATCGAGCGCGCCGGTGCGCGATCGCGGCCGTCAGTGATCGCGTGGCTGCGGGGTTTTAGTGGATTCGACACGTTATTTCCGTCTCCAAGGGTAAAAGAATATTCATCTTAGCCCAACGACGAATTGACTTCCGAGGAAACGCAAGGGCACGTTGGACCAAACAAAGCAATGACTGGTACGCCCAGCGCTGCCGCGGCGTGCATCGGCCCGGAGTCACAACTCACCATCAACCGTGCTCTCCGATAGAGGCACAACGCTTGCTCCAGTGTCAGCCTTCCCGCCAGTGACACCACCGGGCCCACGACCCGACTAGAATAAGGTGGAGGCGTGCCGGTTTCTCCTTCCATGGGTAATGGATGCGGCATGTCGCCCATGGTGACACTCTCTCTTGTCAAACTGCCTCTTCCGAATCACATCGCTAAGCGTCAGGTCCCGTTGGCGATTGCGGGACGCCGCTTCTGATTGCTCCGAATTTGGGCCTTCCAACGACACATAACGACACATTAGGAGATACACGATGACCAAGCTCGCGAAAGCATCGCTGCTACTCACCCTGGCGTGCGCCCCGGTCTGGGCCCAAGTCAACATGGGCGATCAGAAACCCGAGCCCACGTTGCCCTTCAACATGACCACGACCGACACGTTCGGACTGCCGTGGCGCATCGCTTTCCTGCCGGATGGGCGCATGTTAGTGACCGAAAAGATCGGCCCGCTCTGGCTTGTATCCGCCGAGGGGAAAAAGATCGCGCCGTTAGCCAATACGCCTCCCGTCTATTGGCAGCGCCAGAACGGCATGCTTGGCGTTTACGTCTCTCCCCATTACGAGACGGACCAGAGCATTTATCTCACCTACATCGAGCCGGGCGAATATGGCGGCAGCCAAGTCTTGGCCCGCGCCAAGCTGGACGCCGGGCGCGTGCCCAAGCTCGAAAACTTCGAAGTGATCTGGCGTCAGATGCCCAGAGGCATGGGCGGCCAGGCAGGCGGCCAGATCGCCTTCTCGCCCGACGGTAAGTACCTGTTCATGTCGGTCGGCGACCGGCAACGCATGACCCCGGCCCAGGACCCGAACCAACCCGTCGGCAAGATCCTGCGGCTCACGCTCGACGGCAAACCCGCCCCGGGCAATCCCAACTACGGCAAGACCGGCACTCAGACGATCGAGCTGATCGACCCGTCGCGCGACACCGAACTCGCCAAGACGGCCCCCGTGGTCAGCACCTACACATTCCCCGAACGGAATCTGACGCCCGCCGAAACCTGGGCCAGCGGTTTCCGTGCGCCGTACGGCCTGGCGCTCTCCCCTACGGGCGAGCTCTGGGAGGTCGAGCATGGCCCACGCGGCGGCGACGAGCTCAACCTTATCGAGAAAGGCAAGAACTACGGCTGGCCGGTCGTCTCCTTCGGCATGAACTACAACGAGGTGCCAATCCCCAGCCACGACGCGCGTCCCGAGTTCACCCCACCGGTGATCTACTGGAATCCGGTCATCGCGCCGGGCGACCTGATCTTCTACACCGGCAAGAAAGCCTTCCCGCAGTGGGACGGCAACGGCTTCGTCACGGGTCTGGGCAGCCACACCCTCACTCGCCTCATCTTCGACGGAAAGGGCGGGACCAAAGCCGCCGAGCGCTGGGACTTGGGTAAACGCATTCGCGATGTCACGCAAGCCCCGGATGGCTCCCTTTGGTTCCTGGAAGACGCCAACCCGGGGGCTCTGATCCACGCCACGCCCAAGTGAACCTCTGGAGTCACAAGTGGATGCTTCAAGCTGCGGGTCTACTGCTGCTGGCTGCGCCACTGTACGGCCAGACCCAGCCAATCCCGTATAGCCACAAGACGCACTTGGCTCTCGGTCTTGAGTGCGGCGCGTGCCACAAAAACGCCGACCCCGGCGAGTTCATGGGCTTTCCGGCCGAAGGCTTTTGTATGAGCTGCCACCAGGCCATCAAGACCGAGAGTCCGCACATCCAGAAGCTGGCCGCGGCCGCCAAAGCCGGCGAGCCGATCCAGTGGGAGCGCGTGTACCAAATCGCGCCCTACGTCTACTTCAGCCACCGTGTGCATACAAAGGCCGGTGCGACGTGCGAAACGTGCCACGGCCCCGTCCGCGAACGCGACGTGATCACCAAAGACGTAGAGCACAACATGCGTTCCTGCATGGCGTGCCATAAAGAAAAACACGCCCCCAACGCCTGTGGGTCGTGCCACGAAGAGAACTTCTGAAAAGCAGAGGCATCTCGTCCATGCTCGTCGCCCCTATTGGCCCGTTCACGGGCCATGGTTGAACTAAGCCACGCGTTTTACCCAGATCCGTCCGTAAGCTCGGTTCGTCAAGGAGCGGTACTCGGTACGGCCTTGTCTTCGCCGCGACACCAGTGCCACGGGAGCTCATACCCTTATCCGATCCGGCGCGGCGCATTAGGCCCCAGCGGGGCCCATAGAGGGAAGCCCACGTCTTCAGACGTGGGTCTCGGCGGCCTGATGCGGCCAGCCCTGGAACGGGCGGTACACCCCCATCGAACTGCGCCCCACCTCGCCCGGCGGCCGTCACCGCAACCCGTAGCGTGGACCTCGGTTGTGAGGTCCGCGGCCGGGAGGAAAACCGGAAAACCGAAAACCGGCGCGAACCGGGCGAAAAACGGTCGCGGTAG